>JAITIK010000115.1 GCA_031279555.1 Treponema sp.
CCAGCCAATGATCCCTGTTCTGTTAGTTATGTTGTGGATGTATACCGGCATGTACGTGATCATCTTCCTTGCGAATATCCAGCGGATTGACGTATCCATCATTGAAGCCACCAAGATAGACGGCGCAACCGAATTCCAGTCCCTGTGGTACGTTATTCTTCCGGCTCTGTCAGGGGTTATCGTTACAAGCGCGATCCTCGCCATCTCCGGCTCGTTAAAATCTTTTGACTTGTTATACGTTATGACAGGCGGAGGACCCGCCGGGCAGACCAGCGTGCTTTCTTTGTTTATGTTTGATCGGGCGTTCAAGACAAGCCCGAATTATCCCTTGGCAAACGCCATTTCTACTGTCATGGTTATTATCAGCTTCATACTGATCGCTATAACCCAGCTTGCAGAGAAAAAATTCGGCGGAAAGGAGTAAGGTATGGATGTACGTAACACTGATGTACCACTAAAAGGCGTCATTTATTTTATCATGGCTATCTTTGCGGTGTTAGCCATTTATCCTTTGGCGTGGATGGTCATGCAATCGTTTAAGACCACCCAGGAATTCATGCTCAGTAGAATTTCACTCCCAACCAATCCCTTCCAGTCGGCGTTTAGGGGCAACCCCAACCTGCCGGAATGGCAGGGCAATTATCCTTACGCATGGAAACAGGGGCATTTTGAAGTTTTGCTTGTCAATAGCATCTTCTATACAGCGGGCACCGTTTTAGCGGTGGTGGTTTTCAGCGCTATGGCTGGTTTTGCATTCTCAAAAATACCAAGCAAAGCGACTCCCGGATTATTCGGCATCTTCATCATCGGCATCCTGCTTACCCTTCAATCCATCATGGTGCCTCTCTTCCTCATGGTGAACATGGTGGGGCTTTACAACACCCGTCTTGGCATACTTATCCCGTATATAGGCTTGGGGTTGCCGATGGGCGTGTACCTTTCCACTGAGTTTGTGAAGAGCGTACCGGATGCGTTGATCGAATCCGCGCGCATTGACGGAGCAAAGTACCTCAAGATTTTTGGAAGCCTCATCTTGCCGATGGTGTCTCCTGTCGCCATGACCATCGCCATTCTCACCTTCTCCGGCACGTGGAACGAGTTCATGCTTATCAACATTCTTGCTTCTTCCGGCAACGGCTGGGCTAACATCAAGTCATTGCCGGTTGGCATCAATATGTTCTCCGGCTCTTTGGCATCCGACTATGGGAAACAGTTCGCCGCCCTCACCATCGGCGCAATCCCAATGCTTGCTTTCTACCTCGCGTTCCGCAAGCAGATCACCAAAGGCGTCGCCGCAGGCGCTGTGAAGGGTTAATGGCTGCAATTACCATACGGGGAGCGGAACTTTCCGATCTCCCTTATTTTTACGACATTTGTTTGAAGACCGGAGACGCGGGAAATGACGCTTCCGGTCTATTTTATGATCCCTACATTATTGGGCAGTACTACGCCGCTCCCTATCTGTTTTTTGAACGCGATCTATGCTTTGTCGCGGAAATGGACGGCGTTCCGCAAGGGTATGTCGTCGGCGCATCGGATACGCCCGCGTTCAACAGGTGGCTTGAATCTGAATGGCTTCCTCCGTTGCGGAGGCGGTACCAGAACTATCCGCATGAAAAAATAAAAACAGATGTCGAAAAAAACAGCGTCGCTCTTTTTTACAGAAAGCTCGATCCGGCTGGAGAAGCCGAACGCCCCTTTTACAAAACCCATTCCGCGCATCTGCACATCGATCTCTTGCCTTCTTTACAGGGAAAAGGACAAGGCAGGGCGCTCATAGCAACTCTGTTGGCGGCGCTTGCACAGAAAAGCGTACGCGGCGTCCACCTTGGAGTAAGCCATACAAATGCCGGCGCAATAGCCTTTTATAGAAAAATGGGTTTTGTCTCCCTGAGAGAGGAGAATTGGGGGCTGGTGATGGGCGCGCATATATAAACGCGAGAGCGCAAAGCGCGACATTCCGGTTGCAACGAATCTTCGGTTCGGATGAACATCCTCGCCCTGAAGAGCGGGAAGGTTCATTTCGCATAACATTGCGGTTGTTTGCGGCCGTTCGGATTGAGACCCGAAGGCGGACGAGATTTTGCCAGCCAATCTAGGAGTTTGTCGCGCTTCGCGTATATAATCCAAGAAAATCGCTGATTAGTCGCTTTTTTACCTTGCAAACTCCAAAAGCAAGCCGGATAATCGTGATTTTATTGCCTGTCTCCTATACTGTGGTAAAGATGTCATTGTCAAAAGTCATATTACGAGGGTTTTTATATGGGGTTGCGCTACCCTTCCATTTTCGCCAATTACATTTTTATCAAACCATGTTGCGCCTAAATAAAGAAGCCCGCCCTTATACTTTAAAGTAACTCATGCATGATTTTGGCCTGACACCTTGACTATATCGCGCCCCCGTTAATTCTGGCTTTCCGCAGTCTGGTTATTAAGAGAGCCGAATAATCCGCAAACTCCCACTAAAGGAGTTGGAGTGACAAAAGAAGCCCTTATTCCGACCTGATTATAGTCGTAGTCCATATCTTAGGGGCAGGAAAACAGAATGTCGTAAACCTTTTTGAGCGCGGGATATTGTATCATCTCATTTAGTTTAGCTTGAGAGACGGCAATATCGTCATACCTGTCCAGCGAACAATTTGCTCTTAGAGATGAATTTATGTATCTTAAAGTTGATGAATTGAGATGCCATATCCACTTGAGATCATCGTATATTCAGCGTCAGTAGTCAAAGGTATGGTTGCCGCAAATATCCTTATAACTAAAGAATTTTCCCGAACCGGAGGGAACGCTCCGCTTGCAATTAATAACGCCGCGCATAAACTCAGCCGGTGACAAGAATCATTTTCTATACTTTTTTGAAAACGGCGCCACCACATCTTGCATTAAGTCCGGGCCCAGAACAACTTGAACAAAACTAGCAATATTTTCGGGAATTGTCTGATAAAACGCCTCCGCAATTCCGCCGGCGACAGCCGCGATTGTATCGCTGTCACCTCCTAGTGATACGGCCAGCCTAACGGCGTTTTCAAAATCAACGCTTTCTAAAAACGCGATAATCGCTTCGGGAACAGAACCCTGGCAACTAACGTCAAAATCGTAGGCGGGACGTATTTCATCAATGGTCCGGTCAAGATCATAGTCAAATCTGTCAACAATGAATTTCTTAATTTCATCCTTGCTCTTTCCTGTACGGGCCAAATAAACGGCTGCCGCGGCAGCCTGCGCGCCTTTAACGCCTTCAGGATGGTTATGGGTAACTTCCGCGCTCTTTTTAGCCTCGACCAGCACATCATCAATACTATCGCAACACCATCCGATAGGGCTTGCCCGCATCGCCGAACCATTGCCCCAGCTATTGTACGGTTTAGGATCATCAGCGTACATCCACGCCTTAAAGTGACCGCCATATCCCCTATGAGGATATGTCCTGCCAAAACGCCGGTAGCTTAGAACGTAATCAGTTTGATGCAAGATCGCATGCATTGTGGCCGCTGTAAGAACACTGTCATCTGTAAAATACGTATCATAGGTAAACAATTCAAAATTCATTGATTTTACATTGTTGAATTCATACGACGAACCAATTATATCACCTGTGATCGCTCCAAGAATGTATTTTTGTCCTCTTGACATATTTTTCCCCTTTATTAATTTCACCCAAAGCCTTTCCCAAAACCAAGCCGAACGTAGTTCGCGCTTTGGGAAAGGCTCCTCAATTAAACAGCGCAACTGGCGTTACGCTTGCATAATTCGCAGCGCATTGCGCTTGGCGACATGCGGTGAAGAAATCGCCCCTCAGATCAATTCGTCATGACTTCCCGCCGCCTCACAGCGCGCGTGAAACGTACGCCCTCCAGCCTATCCCTTCGCCTCCGCAATCGCTTTTTCCCGCGCCGCAATAATCTTGTCGCACCATTCGTCAAATTCAGGGTCTTCGATCTGACATTCTTGGTGGGCTAACACATAGTTAATCGTATGGCGTATGCCCTGATCAAAACGCGCGCGCGCCATAAAACCCGGTACAAGCCTCTTGAGCTTCGTATTGTCGAACACTACGGAATTGGCTTTGTCCCCGATAAGACCGCCCTCGAAATTATAAGGGCCGACGGCCGCAAGAAAATCGCTGGAAATGTGTACCGCTTTCAGCGGCTTGCCGAGAGCTTGGGCGATAGCGGCGTAAATCTGGTTCCAAGTGAGGGTTTCGTCCGACGTGATCTGAACGGCTTCGCCAATGGCGTGAATGTTGCCCATAAGCCCGATGAAGCCGTTGGCAAAGTCGCTGTTGTGCGTCATGGTCCACAGGCTCGTACCGTCCCCATGAATGATGACGGGTTTGCCGTCAATGATGCGTTTTATCACCTGCCAACTGCCGTTTTTGCCGTGAACGCCGAGCGGTACGCTGCGTTCATCATAGGTGTGGCTGGGGCGCGCTATGGTGATGGGAAACCCCTGTTCACGGTACATTCTCAGCAAAAACTCCTCGCATTCGATCTTGTTGCGGGAATATTCCCAAAACGGGTTCGCAAGCGGGGTCGCCTCGCTTATACGGTAATCGGACGCGGGCTTTTGGTACGCGGACGCAGAACTGATGAAAATGTACTGTTTCACCTTATTCCTGAGCAGACGGAAATCCCGTTCAACCTGTTCGGGTCCAAAGGCTATAAAATCAGCCGCAACATCGAAGGTAAGATCGCGTAATTTTACCGCCGCGCCGGTCTCGTCGTTAATGTCGCAGCGTATCTCGATCAGTTTGCCATATTCCCCAATATCACCGAAAACCGTGTTGCGGCTGCCCCGGTTGAGCAGGTACAACTCCCAGCCCTGCTCCAGAAGCTTCTTTGAAATAGCGGTACTGATGGTGCCGGTGCCGCCTATGAACAACGCTTTCATACTGTCATCCTCCATGATAATAAGATCGCCCGCTTTATCGCGGGCGCAAATCGCATCAAGAAAGGGTTTGCTTTCCCTTCCATAACACGGCGACGCTTATACGGTTGCATGAATTCTCTCCAGCAGCCACACGATATTCTCACCGAGTCTCCGCATCGTTCTCATGCCTTCGTCATCCTTTTCCGCATCCCCAATGTTGCAAGCCAAGCTCACATTCAGATACGTTGAACCGGGAACGATCATGTCGTTGATAAGAAAGAAACGTTGCATCGAATCCAAGGTGGTAACGCCGCCGGCACGCCGCACCGCGCTCACCCCAGCCGCGACTTTTCGGCTGAATGCAAAACCATCGGCGCGTGAAATATAGCCCGTACGGTCAATGATGGATTTGATTTCCGAGCTTATGTCAAAGAAATACGTCGGCGAGCCAAGCGCAATCGCGTCCGCGGCTTTCATCTTGGGGTACAGTTCATTCATCCAGTCATCAATGACGCAACGCCCCTTGTTTTTCCAACAGGCCGCGCAGCCTCGACAGCCATGCACATCCCTGCCTCCGGCTTGGTACAATTCGATCTCCAATCCCGCCTTCTCACATACTTCCAATACCGTGGCAAGCGACTTTGCGGTATTGCCGTTTGGACGCGGACTTCCATTAATCCCAAGAACCTTCATGGCAACCTCCTCTGGCGCGGAGGAATCGCTCCGCCGCCTGCTTTTAATAGTATAATTAATCGCTTGATTGTTCAATGGGGAAAAGGGTCTGATACACTAACCACGCGCCGCGCGGTTTTGATCCCTCGATCAAATCACGGGCGCTTTTTGGCGTCAACAGCAAAACACAAATGCTTTCATGCCATTGTCTATAATCGCCTTTACAATAGTCACTCCATAGTTCCGCTACGCGCCATTCTCACCCTTCTCCGCCTATAGGCCGGTCGTTTCGCAAGCGGCGACTCGCGGTCAACCTGCTTGCCGCGTCCGAAGGGATGTTTTCACCGTCAGCCTAAAAAATACCGCAGAATAGAACGAAAAGCTCCCGCTTGAATGGAAAGGATAATTGTTTATTATTGATGTAGTTTAGATATAACTCATGCATGAAGGGCGAATGCCTTACTCTTTTCTATAACGCTTCCTTCTTTAGGCAAAATATAATAATCAACATGAGTTCGATGAGATGAAGATACTATCTCCTATTGTCGAACTCACGTTAAACAATGCTTTTTACGCATCGTCAACAACTTCGACAGGAATGTATCCCGCTCCTCCTCTGCGGCCTTTCGCGACAGCCAATCCTATCAATTTAGATTTCCAATGGCCATAAGATTTGGGGCGTCCAATCCTTAGCGGACGTTTTGTTTCCATCGAACTCACGTCAATCAACACTTTATCGAGAAATGCGATTGCATGGCAGGAAAACAGAACGGACTGAAAGCCGCAGTCGCCTCCATGAAAGATTCCTCGAAATACATCATTGTTGGATCGGAAACAATACAGACGCGGAGCGGCGTGGTCGCCAGCACTGAAAACATCGTCATAACCCAATTCAAAAGCGGCGCGGCGCGGCAATTCGGTTTGCAAGCCGTGAATTTCTCCATTCCGGGCCAATACACGTCCGGCGCCATTGACGAGGACGGCGTCATCTCATACATCAACCGCAACGCCGTTTCCATCCGCTATCTCGTCATCTGCCATGCGGAAACGCAACTGGAAGAAGGCATACCCGAATACAAATTGCCGCCCTTGACAACCGCGTCGCGCCATTTTTCGCTTTACAACCTCGTTACCGGCGAAACAACGCACAATAAAACCATACCGACGCCGCCCGGCGCGTTCTCACCGGCGAATTTGCAGGATCTGGCGGTCGTCGCGGCAAGCAGGGACGCCTTGCGCTTTTTAGGCAACCCAAAGACCCAGCCGGGTTTAACCGAGATTATGAGGGAAATTCTGCAATAAACAGGGAGAGGGGGGCATTCAACGCGCAACGCCCTCCTCTTCCGTTGCAAGCCGTTGCTGAACGGCTTTCACGCCGCCATTCCTCAAACAGCGCGTCCACCATGCCGGGCAACTTCATCACCTCCTTCACTTGCTCTCAATTCATCGGCAACGCAAAGACCCGGCATGGTTAGTCGGGATTATGCGGGAAACCCCGCAATGAATAAAAGCCGCCCGCCACCGGCTCGCGCCGCGCCAGGAGACATCCTGCTTGAAACGCGCAAGGGTTTCGCCCATTCCCCCTTAACAGGGCGGGTCGCTTTCCATACATAAGGCCCGTATCTTTTCTACATCCAATTCGGTGTATTCCGCCGCATCCTCCGCTGTAAAACCACCATTGATCAGCTTTCTCGCCACCGCAAGCGCCTTTTTTTCTTTTCCCCGCGCCTCGCCAATTTTCTCTCCCCGCACTTCGCCAATTTTCTCTCCCCGCGCTTCGCCAATTTTCTCTCCCTGCGCCTCGCCGCGCGCCACCCACAACGACGCCAGCCCCACTTCCTCAAACAGCGCGTCCAACACCGCCATGTCAGACATTTTCATCACCTCCTTCACTTGCTCGTAATTCGCCTTCATAAACATATACATAAACGCCTTCATCGGCGCCCCTCCGCCCTTCATAACCTTCCCCGCGTTGAACACCTCCTCCACGGCTTTCCGGTCAACCCCCTCCCTCAAACTTTTCAGCCAAAGATTCTCCCCAGCGCTCAACTTTTTGCTCTCTATTATCTGCATCGCCAGCACATCCCCCGTTATTATATACACCCCGCTCCACCGCTCCTCCACTTCGTACCCGTACGCCTCCCGCAGATATTTCAACACCTCCCGCGGACGCTTCGTCACCGTGAATGTCGCAGTCACATCGGCGGCCTCCACGCCCGCCGTCGTCGCGCTGTATAGATGCGCGTACGCCATCACTTTATGAAAGTCTTCGACCGCAAGCGAGTCTTCGGGGCTCTTGAACTCCACTATGTTGTGACCCTTGAATATGGACGCTATGTTTTTCTTTATCACAACCCCGGGCTTCTTCTTGATGACCACCGCGTCTATCCGCAACGGCTCGCTCGTCAGCGGACGCTCGAACTCAAACGACAGAACGTCGCGATATTCGTACAATTCAAGACGTATGGCGTCGTAAAACGCCGTATGCCACGTAATACGCTCTTTTTCCTCTTGTCTTTTTGTAGATTTTTCGCTGATTTGGCTTCCCTCCCGGCTATTGCCCTCTATTCATACTAAAATAAAAAGGGCTTTTTGTCAAACGCGCTTCGCTAGCAGCTTGTTGCGCTTGCAGGTTTTTGGGTGTTTTATGCGCGAAGCGCGACAAACTCCTAGACGCTGATCGCGCTTCCATTCCGCCTATCTTGCAAACATGCGCTTCTTTTGATACTATGCGGATGGAAGTTGCGTTCCACCTTATGGATTACGATTGTATAGTTATAGGCGGAGGCCACGCGGGCATAGAGGCTTCCCTTGCCGTTGCGCGGCTCGGCTTTTCGTGCCTGCTCATAACCCAAAACCCTGACCGCATCGGGGCGCTTTCCTGCAATCCCGCCATAGGCGGCCTTTCCAAAAGCAATCTTGTGCGGGAAGTGGATGCGCTTGGCGGAGAAATGGGACGACTCATTGACAAGAGCCTCATCCAATACCGGGTTCTCAACCGCTCGCGGGGGCCGGCTGTACAGGCGCCCCGCGCCCAGGCCGACAAGCTCCTGTATCAGAGCGAAGCCCGTCTCGCCGTGGAACGCCAGCCGCGCCTCGCCGTATTCATGGACACCGTGGTCGATCTCCTCGCGTCCCGCTCAGGGGTTGCGGTTGAGGGCGTTATTACCGAGCGGGGGCATGTCATTTCCGCGAAAACTGTGATTTTGGCAAGCGGCACTTTTATGGAAGGCAGAATTTTTATTGGCGAATACGATGCGCCGCAAGGCAGACTGGGGGAAGCGGCTGCGCTTGGTTTAGGCGGGAAGTTGAGGGAACGGGGAATGCCTGCCGGCAGGCTCAAGACTGGTACGCCCGCGCGTGTTGCGGGAAACGCCATAGACTACGAAAAACTGGAAAAACAGGATGGGGAACCGCCTGAAGCGTTTTCCTTTAACCATGACACCGGCGAGAAGCTGGATAGACCCAGCGTTCCATGCTGGATCACCTACACCAATGCGGCGACGCATGACATTATCCGCTCCAACATTCACCGCTCCCCGCTCTACGGCGGCAAGATCACGGGCGCGGGACCCCGCTACTGCCCTTCCATCGAAGACAAGGTTATGCGCTTCCCGGATAGGGATCGGCACCATGTCTTCATTGAGCCTGAAAGCTGTGGCGTCAATGAGATGTACCTGAACGGCTTGTCGAGTTCTCTGCCGGAAGACGTGCAGGAAGCGTTTATCCGCAGCATAGCCGGTCTTGAACACGCCCGCATCGTGCGTCCGGCCTATGCCGTGGAATATGATTACCTGGATCCGCTTGGTTTGTACCCGACTCTTGAATCCAAATCGCTCGCCGGCTTCTTTGCCGCCGGGCAAACCAACGGCAGTTCCGGCTATGAAGAGGCCGCAGCGCAGGGCGTCATGGCGGGCGTCAACGCGGCGCTCAAGATGAGGGGGGAACCGCCATTGGTTCTTGGTAGAGCCGAAGCCTACATCGGCGTACTCATAGACGATCTCACCACACTTGGCGCCAAGGAGCCGTACCGCATGTTCACAAGCCGCGCCGAGCGCCGCCTTGTACTCCGGCACGACACGGCGGATTCCCGCCTCACGCCCATGGGCAGGGCTGTGGGCTTGGTTGACGACACGCGATGGGAACGGTTCCTTTATAAAATGCAGGGGTTGGACGCGATACGGGAACTGTTGCGAACACGAAAAATAGAAGCCGGCGCCGCCGGCGGCTCTGCGGGAAAGACGCTGGAGCGCGCCCTCATAGACGGGACTATCACGTCTGAACAGGCGCCGCCCCTGTTGCCAGCGCAGTCCCGGCCCGAAGAGTTCGACTTCCCGGCCGAGTGGATCATACGCGCCGCGCTGGATATAAAATATGCGGGTTACATTGAGAAAGAAGAACGCGCCGCGGAGCGTAACGCCAAAATGGAGGCGGTGAAACTGCGTCCTGATTGCGACTACCATTCAATTGCTGGTCTTTCCGCCGAATCAAAGGAAAAGCTTTCTCTGGTGCGTCCGCTGACCCTGGGACAAGCGGCGCGGATTCCCGGGGTCAGGCAAGGGGATATCGCGCTCTTGATGGCGCTGATGAAGAAGGGATGACGTTGCGCTTGAAAGCGGCCCCTTGCATGTACTCTCCTGAAATGCTAGAATATTGGCATGAACAAGACTTTGGAATGTTTGAAATTACGGGGCTTTTTCCAGCAATGCACAGATGTGGAGAAGTTGTCTCTCCTCATGGATCAGGGGCCGATTACGTTTTACGAGGGGTGCGATCCCACAGGGCCGAGCCTGCACATCGGACACATGGCGCCGTATTTTGCCATGAAGCACCTTCTCGAAGCCGGTCATAAAGCGATAGTCTTGATTGGCGGTGGAACCGCCCGTATCGGCGATCCATCCGGCAAGACGACCATACGGAAAATGCTCGCCTACGAGCAGCTTGATGAGAACGCGGCTTCCATCACCAGACAGATCAACCGGTTTTTCGCCGCGCTACCGGACAATGCGGCCGCCAACATCACCTATGAAAACAACAAGACGTGGCTTGCCAATCTCAACTACATTGACTTCTTGCGGGAAATCGGCAGCCATTTCTCTGTAAACCGTATGCTCTCGTTTGAGTCTTACAAGATGCGCCTCGAATCCGACGCGGGTCTTTCTTTTATTGAATTCAACTATCAGCTTTTGCAAAGCTACGACTTTTATCAGTTATACAAAAAATACGGGTGCCGTCTCCAGATAGGGGGCAACGATCAGTGGGGCAACATCACGGCGGGCGCCGACCTCATCAGGCGGCTTGAATGCGGCGCGGAAACCGCCGCTACGGTGTTTGGACTCACCTTTCCGCTTGTTACCACCGCAGACGGTAAGAAAATGGGCAAGACAGAGCAAGGGGCGGTGTTCCTTGACCCGGACATCACCGCGCCCTACGACTTTTTCCAATACTGGCGGAATGTACAGGACGCCGACGTGCGACGCTTTCTCCTCATGTTCACCTTTCTCCCCATTGAAGAATGCGATTCCCTCGCCGCGCCGGACAAAAATCCCAACGAGGCGAAAGAACGGTTGGCGTGGGAAGTCACCGCGCTCATACACGGCAGGGACGAAGCTGACAAAGCCTTGTCCGGCGCGCGCGCCAGTTTCGGCGGCGCGGGCGGGGACAAATCCGCGATGCCAAGCGTCCAGCTCGCCCTTTCGAAGTTTGAATCCGGCTACAATATCGTGGACCTTTTCTTTGACGCGCATCTCTGCGCCACCAAGAGCGAAACCCGCCGCATTGTACAGCAAGGCGGGGCGTGCATTGGCTCGCAGGGAGATTTTACGGCTGTCGCGGACATCGCGGCGCTTGTCGGCGCGGACAAACTTGATGAAGAGGGCGAGATAATCTTGAGAGCCGGAAGGAAACGGTTTTGCAGGGTGGTGAGTGTATAAAAGAAGCTGCGTTGGGGCGACGGCAGATGCTCGCCGCTCTCCCCGCTGTGGTTTTTTGTGGCTCATTAAGCTTTCGCAATGCGCTATCTGACAATTATGGCAAATCCAATTGGAAATCAATAATACAATAGCTGAACAGTGGAAAGGGCGGGAACTGTGGCGGCTCCTTTTTCCCTTGATAGTGGAGCAGATTCTCACGGTTGCTATCGGGATGGTGGATACGGTCATGGTGGCGAGCGTTGGGGAACACGCGGTCTCGGGCGTGTCCCTGGTAGATTCCATCAACATGCTGCTGGTCATTGCGTTTGGCGCGCTTGCGACAGGCGGCAGTGTGGTGGTCAGCCAGTATATCGGCAGGCGAAATACAAAGAAGGCGCGAATCGCCGCCCGCCAGTTGATGTACACAACGGCGGCAATGTCGTTGGCGATTATGCTTTTTACTTTGGCGTTATGCGTTCCCATATTGCGCCTCGTTTACGGGCGCATCGAAGCGGACGTCATGGAAGCCGCGAAAACGTATTTTATGTTGAGCGCGATAAATTATCCGTTTCTTGCGATTTACAACGCGACGGCTTCCCTGTACCGGAGCGTGGGAAACAGCCGGATTTCTATGCTGATTTCACTGCTCGTCAACATCCTCAATATAACCGGCAACGCCATCTTGATTTTCGGCTTTCATCTGGGCGTACTCGGCGCCGGTCTGGCTACGATGGCAAGCCGCGCAGCCGCCGCCTTTGTTCTAACGGCGATGCTCGTAACGGACAAGTACAGCCCCATTTCTCTTGCGGGACTATTCACCATCCGGCTTAACGGCGGCGTTATCCGCAGCATTCTGAAGGTGGGCGTCCCAAGCGGCGTAGAAAGTTCCATGTTTCAAATCGGCAAGGTGATCGTGTCCCGTATTTTCACTACATTCGGCACTACGGCTATCGCCGCCAACGCGATCAGCGGGTCAATCAACTCCTTCACTTTTATGCCCGGCACGGCTGTCGGTATAGGTATGATGACTATTGTGGGGCAATGCGTGGGCGCGAAAGATTTCGACAACGCCCGGCGCTACACAAGGAAACTGATCAAGATCACCCACTGCATGGTACTGGCGTTGAGCGCCATGATAGTTCTTTTGATGAATCCCCTCCTGAATATATTCAACCTCAGCGACGAAGCGAAAGAAATAGCGAAAACGCTGCTATGGACAAGTTGCATCATGTCGCCTCTATCGTGGCCCCTAAGTTTCACCTTGCCAAACGCCTTGCGCGCAGCCGGAGACGCCCGTTTTGTCATGATCGTCGCGGCAAGTTCCATGTGGGCGGTGCGCGTCAGCGCCGCGTATCTCCTCGCCTATCCGCTGGGAATGGGCCCGTCCGGCGTGTGGATAGCTATGACGGCGGACTGGTGCGTACGCGGCGCATTCTACGCTTGGCGGTGGCGGCGTGGGCGCTGGCAGAACAAAAACGCGCTTATCGAAGGATGATTACGGACAAATTTGCTTGCAAACCACTGCGCGGCGGCTCATAAAAC
The DNA here is from genome assembly GCA_031279555.1 of Treponema sp. Taxonomy (GTDB): domain Bacteria; phylum Spirochaetota; class Spirochaetia; order Treponematales; family Breznakiellaceae; genus JAIRKH01. The sequence goes on from JAITIK010000115.1 coordinate 12,999, forward strand.
AGATTCTTTTATTAGGGCGTAGCCCTTTATGGTTTAATACCTCGCCCCTTGGTGCGGCTACTGGGGGGTGCCGGGATATGTTCCCCCGCATACACAAAGATTTCAAGGAGAAATCTTCACAATACCGCAGGGCAAGCCCTGCGGTTGTTTATTAAACGCTTGTTAGAAACGCATAAAGTTGCTATATTTTATAATAAGTCAATTCTAAAATTGGCTCATTATTCCATATTTATGAGGTTTGCCATGAAACTATACAGCCGGGGACAGGTGATCTTTTTCTCTATTATCAGCGCATGTATCGCATTTGCGCTTGCGGTGGGCTTCGGATATAGGCGTCTTCCCGCAAAAAACGCGGACATTGCGGCGGAAACGGCGAAAACAACCGGGGCGGAGGAACCATCGCCCGGCTTTGGGTGGGACGCCCAGCCATCTCCTTCGCCGGCTGCCACGCCCTTGAATACGGCGCTTCAGCCTTACACCGAAGACGAACGGGAAAATATTACGGTGTACGAGCGGTTTAACGGCGCGGTGGTGAACATCACCACGGAAACTGTGGCGATCAACTGGTTCTTGGAGGCGGTTCCTCAAGATGGCGGCTCCGGTTCCGGCTCCATCATCGACTCAAGGGGCTATGTTCTTACCAACAACCATGTGATAGAAAAAGCCAACAAAGTGTTCATCAACCTTGCGGACGGCAGTCAATATGAAGGGAGCCTTATCGGTGTTGATCCGGAAAACGACATCGCGGTGCTTAAATTTACGCCGCCGAAAGGAACGGAATTGAGCGTCATTCCATTCGGCGATTCGGGCAACCTCAAAGTCGGACAGAAAACGCTTGCCATAGGCAACCCGTTTGCGCTGGAACGCACCTTGACTGTGGGCATCGTCTCGGGCTTGGGGCGCCCCATTAAAACGTCCAACCAGCGAATCATTCGGGATATGATACAAACGGACGCTTCCATCAATCCGGGCAATTCGGGAGGGCCTCTGCTTGATACGCAGGGACGCATGATCGGCATCAACACCATGATCTACTCGCCGTCCGGCGGTTCCGTGGGCATCGGATTCGCCATACCCGTGAATACGGCGAAACGGGTTGTTTCTGAACTCATTCAATACGGAAAAGTCCGCCGCGGCTGGATCGACGCCTCTGTTGTACAACTTTTCCCCAGTCTTGTCAAATACGCCCAGTTGCCGGTGTCTACGGGGTTGCTTGTTTCCCGCGCCAAACAGGGAGGTCTTGTCGAAAGGGCGGGCATACGCGCCGGAACAGAACCGGTGCGCTACGGATCAAGCATTCTGTATCTTGGGGGCGACATCATCACCAAGGTGGACGGCGTTAAGATCGAAACGCTTGCGGATCTGTATTCGTCCCTTGAAGACAACAAGCCGGGCGACAGGGTGGCGGTGGAAATCCTTCGCGGCAACAAGCTTATCAAACTGGATGTGCAACTTGTGGATAGGGAAGAAGTTCTGGGTCAGTAAGGGAGCGATGCCGATGCGCCGCTTCACCGCGCCGCGCCATCCAAGGGCGGCCTCTTCAGGGCGGGGCGCGGTTATTCCCCAATTTCTTCGATGTTGTAGGGCGTGCCTTGATATACAAAATTGAGCCAGTTTGAGAAAAAAAGGTGCGCATGCGCCCGCCAGCGTACAACCGGAGCCTTGTTCGGGTCGTCGTGAGGATAATAGTTCTTCGGAACCGCGATGGGCAATCCCTTGCCCATGTCCCGTTTGTACTCCCTGTCCAAGGTGAGCGAATCGTATTCCAGATGACCAGTAACATAGACATCCCTTCCCTCACGCGCCGTAACGATGAAGACGCCGGCTTCTTCGCTTTCCGACTGAATGGCAAGTTGCGGCGTTGCGGCTATTTTGCCGCGGTCGCTTGCGGTGTGCCGCGATTGGGGCGCAAGAAATTCATCGTCAAAGCCCCGGAACAGCGTTGTAAACCGCTCGTTGACACTGTGGGGGAAAATGCCAAACAGTTTTTGCGGCAACAGCGTCTTGGGTACGCCATAATGATAGTAAAGACCCGCCTGAGCGCCCCAGCAAATGTGCAGGGTTGACCATACGCGGGTTTTTGACCAATCCATAAGGCGGGTCAGCTCATCCCAATAATCGACTCCCTCAAAGGGAAGCGTCTCAACTGGCGCGCCGGTGATGATGAGACCGTCAAAGAATTCGCCCAATAAGGCGGTGGAATCAACGTAAAACTTTTCAAGATGACCGGGCGGCGCGTTGCGGGATTCATGTGAACTCATACGGACAAGCGTGATGTCAACCTGAAGAGGGCTGTTGCCCAAAAGCCGCAGCAGTTGAATCTCCGTTACAACCGTTGTGGGCATGAGATTTACGATGGCAACCTTGAGGGGGCGTATATCTTGGTGAAGCGCCCGCTCATGGGTCATAACAAAAACGCGCTCCTCACTGAGCGCATCAAAAGCAGGCAACGATTTTGGAATTTTTATCGGCATGGCAAGAAGTATCGCAAAAACCAGAAAAAAATGCAAGGGGCTGAAAGCCGGTGGAAGCGACCCGCAGGGCGCGGGATGAGGCCCCACTGCGAATAAATACTTGAACTTCTTTCTTTTTTTTATTATTATACGGTTATGTTTCCTTCAACTCACTGCGCCGCAGGGTGTGGACGGCTCGTCTTGTCAGGATCAAAACTTTGCGCCTTTCACACAGTCGAAGCGAATGCGGAGGCTGAGCGTTTAGGCGGTTTTATACAAAACCTGCGGATCATCCGCGATCTCAATGCGGCGGGTTTACACTTTGAAGGCAGAGACTTTTCCGGGAAAGAGTTCTATGAATGCGACTTCACGGGCGCGCGTTTCTCGGCATGTTCGTTTGCCGGTACAACCATGACCACCGTCTTTTTCACCGGCGCATCTTTTTTCGACTGTGATTTCTCTCAAAGCAATCTCCAATTCCTCTCCTTTGCCGCGGCAAACGCCCAACAAACTACGTTTGAAGGATCTACGCTGACAAGCCTGAATTTCTTGGGAGCGCATATTTCTAATTGCAACTTTACAAATGTAGACCTTTATAACAGCAGATTTATCAACGCCATTCTATTCAACACCCGCTTTGAAGATTGCAACCTTAAAAGGGTGAACTTTCTAAAATCGGCGCGGACCGGTGTAACGTTTAAGCTGTCAAATACATGGGAAGCCATATTTGAGGCGAACGAGTGAAACTCTTTTTTCATTCAAGCGTTTCCGGCTCCAACAACTGTTATGTGCTGGGAACCGATCCCGGGTACGGAAAGCAGGTCGCTATTATCGTCGATCCTGGTCATACGGATCAAAAGATTATTGACTTTATCGAAGACAACAACTACACGCTCGGCGGCATCCTCGTTACGCACGATCACTTTAACCATGTCCGGGGAATCAACACCATCAAGCGCCTGTACCATCCCGATATTTACGCGGTAAATCCGGTGATCGCGGAACAGAAAACCGTTATGATACGGGACGGCGATATTTTCTCGATTCCTCCGTTCCGCATTGAGGCGTTCTCCGTACCCGGCCACGCCACGGACGCGGTGATTTACAACATCGAAAACTTGCTTTTTACCGGAGATTCGCTTTCGGCCGGGCTTGTGGGAAAAACGTTTAGCCTCTACGGGGCGAAAATCCAGATAAACGCCTTGCAAAGCAAGATTTTTTCATTGCCGGGCGATTATGTGGTGCTTCCGGGTCATGGGCCGCCTTCTTCCCTTGACGTGGAACGGCAATTGAACGCGGGAATCCAACTTTACACGCAGAAAGTGAAACACCGCGCATCGTTCACGGTAGATGTGGATTTGTAATAGCGCGGGCGTAGCTCGGCGCCGCCTCCGCAAGCAGAGAACGCAGTTTCTCGCTATTGCGGTAGAGGTCTGGCTGCGCCGGATCGAAGCGGCAGACGGGCGACAGTTTCTCCATAAGCGAGCGCAGGTTCAGGGCGGGCGCCACCGCCTGCGTTTTCCGCTCAAGACGCACGATGCGGCTGTGTTCTGTCTGAACCGGCGATTCGTTTTCCGCCCAGAGCTTTTCATCAAGGCGCTCGCCGGGCCGGAGTCCCACGTATTCGATTTTAATGTCCTTATTGGGTTCAAACCCGTAAAATCTGATGAGTTGTTCGGCAAGATCGCGGATAAAGACCGGTTCGCCCATATCGAGGAGGTACAGTCCGCCGTTCTCGCCGACTCCGCCCGCCTTTAAGACGAGGGAGCAGGCTTCTGGAATGGTCATAAACCACCGCTTCATGCCCGGATGGGTTACGGTTACGGGTCCGCCCTTTGCGATCTGTTTCTCAAAAAGCGGAAGCGCCGATCCCCGCGAGCCAAGCACATTGCCGAAACGAACCACCATAAAATTGGACGCGGCGGCTTCGGCGCCGCCGGCTATACCGCGTTCCGCCTCCTCCAGCACAAGCCGTTCGCAGAGGCGCTTGGAAACGCCGTACACCGACACCGGTTCTACGGCTTTATCCGTGGTTATATGCACAAAACGTTTGACGCCGCAGTCGCGGACCGCTTCCACAAGATTTTTCGTGCCAAAAAGGTTGTTTTCAATGGCGGCGACAGGATTGTCTTCCATGAGAGGCACATGTTTGTACGCTGCGGTGTGAAACACAACATCCGCCCTGAGCCGCGAAAGCAGATAATGCATATATGCGCCGTCTTTAAGGTCTCCTATGATAGGCACGATGGACGCCTTTTCTCCTACCCCTTCCTCTTGTAAAACCCGCAGTTCCTTGTCGATCTGGTAGATGGAATTTTCCCCGTGACCAAACAGGTAGAGCCGCTCCGCTCCGCCGGAAAGAAGCTGGCGGCATATCTCACCGCCGATTGAGCCGCCCGCGCCCGTGATAAGCACGCGCTTGTCCCGCAGGTACGTAAGGCTTTCCTTCAGATGAACCGCAACGGGCGTTCGCCCTAGCAGATCCTGCGGATCTATGGAACGGGTCTGGATAAGGTGGGCGTCTCCTTCAATAATTTGAGATACGGACGGCAATATCCGAATCTTTTGAAAACCGGCGTTTTTTAGAATGGCGTACAAATTCTTGAGGTACTCGCGGGATGCGCTTGGCATGGCGATGACCGCCTCATCGCCCGCCTGCATACCCAAAAGACGCGCCACATCCTGAATAGGCCCCAAGACGGGAATAGCGTCGATCTTCCGTCCTATCTTTTCATTATCATCATCCAAGAAGGCGGCGATTTCACCAAAAACCGCCTTCTTGCGGATTTCAGCCGCCAGAGTCTGCCCCGCAAATCCAGCGCCTATGATGTATATCCGTCCACTCATTTCTTATCCTTCAAAGCGGATCGCGGCGGTGTTCCTTTCCCTCATCGTGTATGAATCGTAGGGGTTCTATCATCGCGCTTTCCTTCTTTGTATTATGCAAAACGTGTCCGGCTGTTTTCCACCGGCACGGCGCAGTATAGCACATTGTTGGTTATTGTTAAAGCGGGAAAAACACCGCCGCATTCGTACTTTTAAAATTAACTGTAAAGACCTCTTGACAAAAACGCGCTTTAACGTTAGTATAAACTCGTTAATGGCGGTATAGCTCAGTCGGTAGAGCAAACGGCTCATATCCGTTAGGTCATTGGTTCAAGTCCAATTGCCGCTAGTAGGTACACGTTGCCGTATATATCATACATGGTTGCTGCGGCTTGAGGAAAGATGTTGGGCGATAGGGTATATCTTTTTCAAGATGCCATGATGCTTACGCCTGTAGAGGCTTCTGAAGGTTCGTTTTCTTTGGGAATTCCGCTTGCCGATGTTAATTTTTCTGTACAATTTGTTGACATCCTTTCGCTTTCGCCTAATCAACCGCGTATAAAAATCGGCGATGCGCCTTCAGGCGCCGCGTTGCCGGAAGATTGGCGCCGTACGCCCATGAGACAGGTGGTTTCGTCCATAAGCGTTGGAGATGCGGAGAGGGTGATGAGGGCGTTCCACATAGCGCAGTGGAGGAGAGAGTCGGTTTATTGTGGGGTCTGCGGGAACAAGAACGCCGATTCTCGGACTGAAACGGCTCGTGTCTGCCCCCATTGCGGACGAGTTGAATATCCGCGCATAGCGCCTGCCGTCATAACGCTTGTCACCAATGCTGAAAACGAGATACTGTTGACGCACAACGCTAAATTCAAAGCGGGCGTATACAGTTTGACTGCCGGCTTTAATGAAGCGGGGGAAAGTCTTGAACAGACGGTTGAGAGGGAAATATGGGAAGAAACGGGCTTGAAAGTAAACGATATTTGTTATAAGATGTCACAATCGTGGCCATTCCCCTGCTCCCTTATGACAGGATGGACGGCGCGGTGTGTGGGAGGGATTTTGCGTCCAGATGGCATTGAAATAGAGGATGCGCGTTGGTTCAAGAGAGATGGTTTGCCGGAACTGCCAGGCAACGGCTCGGCGGCCCGACGGCTTATTAACCAGTGGCTTTCCGGAGAGACGGGAAACTTTTAAAGCGGTTCAGTGGGTGTTTTTGAAGAATGAAAAAAAATGTAGAGAACAAGCCGATTAATTTTGAGGATACATTGTATATCCTCCACTCTAGAATACAGATGTTGCAGGATATTCTTGCGCTTGATATACCAGCGAATCTGTTCCTTGACAAAAGTATTGACGATATGGAATTTATAGATAAAACACTTGAAGTTTTAATAAAAATACTGAGCGAAGATACGTATATTATGGAAAGAGACGAGCAGCTTGACAACTTCTCCGAAGCGGAATGGCAATTTTCTCAGATTTTGGTACGGTTCTTGGGCGTTTCCTCCACGCCGTCCGGCGGGCAGTATTCCGTTTTAAAGGATAAACTTTCCGCTTTGCGGAATAAAAGCGTTATTCGCCGTAAAATCGCGGATGATTCTAAATCAAAAAAGGAAGGAGTTGAAACGATACCCATAGTCAGTTCGGACGAGATGAGCGAACTGCTCAAAGGGTTGTAGGGAAGGCTGGCTTAAACGGACTGCTATGCGAATAACCGGAGGAAGTTTATGCGGACGTCAGGTTGCGACGCCCGGCGGTGTTATCAGGCCGGCTATGGATCGTATGCGGGAGTCTGTTTTTGCGACATTGGGAGACTTGACCGGCTGTTCTTTCCTTGACATTTTTTCCGGATCGGGCGTCATTGCGTTGGAGGCCGCTTCACGCGGCGCGTCTTTCATTGAGGCTGTGGAAAATGACCCGCTTAAACGGAAGACGTTGTTGCGGAACGCCGCCCTCTCGCCGGTGCGAATACAGTGCAGATTCATGCCGGCGGAATTATACGTGCAACGGGCAAAGCGAAGTTTTGATGTTATTTTCTGCGATCCGCCCTTCCCTTACGAGTACAAATGGGTTTTAGTCAGAGCAATAGCGAATTCCGCGCTTATGAAACGCGGCGTGCGATTGCTCATTCATCGTCCGCGGGAGGATTTTTTGTATTATGCCATAGACAATTTGATGTTAGAAAGAACTAAAGAATATGGCCGTTCAGTTGTTGATTTTTTTGTTCTTTCTTGTTAGTATAACGAGAATAAACCGTATCAAAAGGCGGCGGTCCTCCTCGAATATAAAGAAGATATAATTAGAAATCTGTCAGAATTTGTCAGGTTTTTATATTGAGGTTGTTAGGATCCATGGATTTTAGTAAAATATTCGATAAAAATGGAAACAATCAATGGGCGTTTATAAAGACCGGTGACAAGGTTGCGCTTAATAGCATGCAAAAAGTGACACTGAACCGGAAGGGGAATATCCTTTACAATTCCGGCGACATTGAAGGGGCGAAAAGAATTTTTTTAACAACTGGTTATTCCGATGGTCTTGTCAGAGTAGGGGACTATTACAAGGCGAAAGGAAAGATGCTGGATGCGCTTAAAATGTATTGGATTGCCCCTGATCATAACAAAGCGGAAGCTATTGTTGTACAACTATCAGAAGTGATAAAAAAATTAATTTATGAAGGGGATCAGAAATGAGAGATGACGTTTCTAATGGTATTTTAAAAAATACAGAGCATGATTCGTTTGACATACAGTTTGATGCGAATAAGGAAGTCCATGAACTTACAGAAATTTCGGATTTATCAAAAAGAGGGTATCAATTTCTAAAAGAAGATAAAATCCATGAAGCGGTTGAATGTTTCAACAAAATTCTTGCTATTGACGAGTGTAACAATTACGCGCTTGTAGGCATGGGCGACGCCATCCGCAAGCGAGGCGTTTTTCGAGACGCCGTTGTTTTTTATCAACGATGCCTTATCCATCATCCGGGAAATAATTATGCGCTGTTCGGGCTTGCGGATTGCTACAAGGCGTTGAATCAGTATCACAAGGCGATAGAGATTTGGGAGCAGTACCTTCTTCATGACGGAAAAAACATCACCGTGCTGACGCGGGTTGCCGACGCCTATCGCAAAGTGAAGGATTTTAAACATTCAAAAGAGGTTTATCTGAAGGTGCTTGATATGGAGGCAAACAATCCATACGCCATTATCGGACTTGGGCATCTTCACTATGATTTCAAAGAATACCGCGAAGCGCTTTTCTATTGGGAAAAAATGCTCCAGCCTGGCGTTACGCCGAATAAAGTGGATATCCGCGTACTTACGTCCATAGGAAACTGCCACCGGAAACTAAAAACGTTTGAAAGCGGCATTCCGTTTTTTGAGCAGGCTCTTGAACGGGATCCCTACAATTTCTACGCCTTGTTCGGGCTGGCGGACTGTTACCGCGGCTTGAACCAATCCGCCTGTTCCCTTGAGTATTGGAATCGCATTCTCAAACAGGATCCTCGCAACAAAGTGATTCTGACCCGCGCTGGCGACGCATACCGCGCTCTGGGTGATTATGATCTGGCGGTCGAGTATTATGAACGCGCCCTTAATATTGAATTCGATATCTATGCGGTTCTCGGACTTGCGCTTGTGGACAAAGCTAAGGGCAAGTATGCAATGGCAGTCGAATCGTTGCGGCGCCTCATTCAACAAGATACAAGAAATTATCGGCTTTACCTTGAATTAGCCGACTGTCTGCTCAATTTAGGCGAGAAAGCTCAAGCCATTGAAGTTCTTGAAGATTTCCAACGTCAAGATATTAGAAACACGCCCATTATGGAGCGCTTGGATGTGTTGAAGAGTTAACCGCTTCAGGCGCGTTGCTGTTGGAGACATCCTGTTGAGCGGCGGGCGCATTCTCCGCCTCAGATGCCGCATCATCGGGCGGCGCGATCCGATTAGAGGCGCTTAAATCGTGTCCATCGCTTCTTGGCGCATCCTCACGAGGTCCGGGGGGGGGGGGGGATCGCCTGTTTCCGGTGGGGCGGTTTCCTCCTCTACAGTGGGCGGCTGTTGTATATGCGATTTGGCAGGCAGGTCAAACAGAACCCCCAGTTCGTTTATAACTGCGACAACGCCGCCACTGGCAGCGTTGTCATCGCCCGATCCAAGATAAAAAGTTGCGGTTCCGCGTAAAGGATCCGCGAGTACAGTTGGTTCCGTATATGGTTCCGTATGTCCCTCAAATGAAATATCCGCGCACAAATAAATTTCTTCGGTGGTGATAATAAGGGAGAGAAGTGGAAAATTGTGGTTTTCGATTTCTGTTTTTTCACCGTCATCGTCGCCGGATATGGTTGAAGCGAGTTTTTCCGCATCAGGCCGGCTTGCGGGTTTGATTGCCGGCAGGCGTATCGCTTTTATCAGCGCATCTTCTTCACCGGCATTTACCAGCAATTCCAGCCACCCGTCCTTTGAGACCACGCTGACCATTACGGACGAGGGACTAGCGCCGTCCGTCGCGTAATCGTAATATGCGCGGATGATTGTTCCGTCTTCCACGAGTTTTAGGCGGAATTCCAGTTTGTCCGTTCTTGCGGGAAGATTTTCCTGCTGGCCGTCGCCGCCGGATTCTTCTTCCATGTTTATTTCCATAGGCGGCGGCTTTGAAATCAGGTATCCATCCTTTCCTATGGAGAGACCGTATGTATACGCCGCCGGCGCCCATTGAGCGGTTGTTTCCGTTTGGAATTGCAGGGGCGGTCCGCCCTTTTTGTCCAAAAGATCGCCATGAAGCGCGTACCAATGGGTAAACTCATTCAATTTTTCGGCAAAATGCCCGTTTTCCACTTCTTTCATCGTTATGGGGATTGAAATTGTTCCGGCTATGCCGTTGACTTTTTGGGTTCCTTCAAAGGGAGGAAGCGGAAACACTTCGGCTCTGATGTTTTTGAAACCGGCAAGCTCCGGAGCCTTCCACAGCATTCGGTTTGCCCCTTCAGAAACCCTTCCCTCATGGAATATCTTGCCGCCGTCAGACCATACGACATAGGGATCGAGCGGTTCATCCCAGAGAACAGGGACTTCAAGCAAAATATAAGCGCCGGCTTTTGCCATGCGCGCATCTGACTGACCGGGCAGGTATACCTGCGGGTCTTTAACAGCAAAACGCGCCTCAGCCAAAAAATAGAACAATTTTTCCGTAGACGAGAGCAGCGTCCCGTCTTTTCCGACAACCTGCAAGATCATAGCGTATTGACCTATGTCAAGCGTTTCGGGCAGGGTAAACGCAGGCAATTCCATAGTCCGCGCCGGAACAAAAATCGGTTTGTTCTCCGTCCAATGTACAAAGGAAGTTTCCTCTGTTTCTGCCGGAACATCTTCTTCGTCCGCGCCGGCGGAAATTTCCTCCGCCAGAGAATCTTCTCCATCCGCTACATCGAAAATTCCCGTTTCGTCTGCCGCCACGTCTATAGGATCAAGCGTATACTCAAGGTTTTTCGCCCATATTTTTACCGGAACAGCTTCTCTGTCCTCCGTGTCCGTGGAATGCATGAACATATACTCAAGTTTTTCCTCCCGTATTGCGCCGCTCGCAGTCCGCATATCTGTGGGACGCAGAAAAATCTGAAAACCCATTATATCGGAATATTCCTTGGGGAGTGAATAAACAAAATAAGGGCGAAGCGTATCTCCGCTGTTGATAATGGGCTTGCTGTCTATGGACTGTCGCTTGTCAGCGAGAAATACGTTCATCTCGTAAGAGCTTAGAGGGAAAAGAACTACGGAGTCCAAAGAAGCGTCATTACATGCGTTGAGAAAAAAGAACAAAAAAATTGAGAAAGCGCCAAGAATGCCGCTTATTTTTATTTTCATGTTGTTTTAAATATAATGCTAAATAGCATAGATTTCCATTTATACGTCTAAATTTGACGCCAAAAGAGCGTTTTCTTCGATAAACTCCCGACGAGGCACCACATTTTCACCCATCAGCATAGAAAATATCCGGTCCGCCTCAATAGCATCCTCCATGCGAATCTGCACCATGTTCCGCTTGCTGGGATCCATGGTTGTTTCCCACAGTTGATCGGGGTTCATTTCACCCAGGCCTTTGTAGCGTTGCAAGGCGACCTTGCCGGGATCCCGCCCCGATTCGGCGAGTATGCGATCCTTTTCGGCGTCGTCATAGGCGTAGAAGTTTTTTTTCTCGTAGCTCACTTTGTAGAGGGGCGGCATGGCGAGGTACACATGCCCATACTCCAGAAGCGGCGTCATGTAGCGGAAAAAAAAGGTGAGGAGAAGAGTGCGGATGTGCGAACCGTCAACGTCGGCGTCCGCCATGATCACGATCTTGTGGTAGCGTATCTTTTCAATCTTGAATTCCGCGCCCGCGCCGGCTCCGATGCTGGCGATAATCGGCTGCAATTTCTCATTGGTAATGACCTTTTCGATGTGTGTTTTCTCCACGTTGAGCATCTTGCCCCAGAGCGAAAGAATAGCTTGATACTGGCGATTGCGTCCCATTTTTGCGGAACCGCCCGCCGAGTCTCCTTCCACGATGAACAATTCGCAAAGCGACGGGTCTTTTTCGGAACAGTCCGCGAGTTTTCCGGGCAATCCGGCGCTGTCCATGGCGTTCTTCCGCCGCGTGGCTTCCCTCGCCTGCCGCGCCGCAATGCGGGCTTTCGCCGCCAGCACGGACTTTTCAAGGATGCTGGCGATGATATCCGGATGCTGATCAAAGAAAATTTCAAGCTGTTCATACACCAGCGCGTCAATGATGCCCCGCACCTCGGAATTGCCGAGTTTGCTCTTGGTCTGACCCTCGAATTGGGGATTTGGCGCCTTGACGGACAAAACCGCAGTCAGCCCTTCACGTACGTCTTCGCCGGAAAAACCTTCCTCAAATTTTTTGACCAGCTTTGATTTTTTTAGAAATTCGTTCAGGATGCGGGTGAGCGCCGACTTAAACCCCACCAAGTGAGTGCCGCCTTCGCGGGTGTTAATGTCGTTCACAAACGAGTACATGATCTCGTTGAACCCGTCATTATGTTGAATGGCAATTTCCGCCTCAATAGCATCACGAACGCCGCTTATAGAAATCGGTTCTTTATAGAGAACAGTTTTTCCTTCGTTTAAATACTGGACGAAACTTTTTACTCCGCCGTCGAATTTAAACTCGTGAACCCTGGGCGTCGAAAGCCTCTCATCTCGAATGGTTATTTTGAGACCTCTATTGAGGAAGGCGAGTTCTCGCAACCGGTTGGAGAGCGCGTCAAAATTATACGCCGTCGTCTCCTTGAAAATGGAAGTGTCCGCCTTCCATCGGATAACCGTGCCCTGTTTGGCGCCGCTTGTAGCGCCATCTTCCGGCATCCACAGGCAGGAAGACGCGCCGCATTCGTGAGTAGAGGCTTCCGGTATGCCGATTGCATACCGCTGGGTGTAGATTTTGCCGTCTTTATAGATAAAGGCTTCACACCACGTTGACAGCGCGTTCACCACAGACACGCCCACGCCATGTAAGCCGCCCGAAACCTTGTAGGATTTTTTATCGAATTTACCGCCCGCATGGAGACGGGTCATAACGAGTTCAAGGGCGCTTACGTTTTCGCCCACGTGCATGTCGATGGGAATTCCGCGTCCGTTGTCCTCCACTCTGACAACATCATTGCTTTCCAGTACCACGAGAATGCTGTCGCAATGCCCCTGCATCGCTTCGTCAATGGAATTGTCCACCACTTCAAACACAAGATGATGAAGCCCGTCTATCCCGGTTGTCCCAATGTACATACCGGGTCTTTGCCTGACCGCTTCAAGCCCTTTCAAAACCTGTATACTTTCCGCTGAATATTCTGACATGATGTTATAAGTATAGCAAATTTTAAGGGAAACGTGAAGAGGGGGCGGAGAGGCGTCATAAAAAGAACGGCGGATCCGAATCGCAACGAAAAAGCCGGGCTATGGAAGGACAAAAAGAGATGCCGATGACATGAAATGCTCTTCAAAAAAGAGCGTAATTAGTGGCTTTCAGAAAAGGCGTTTTTTTGATATGCTTTCTGGTATGGCAACGACATCTTCTTCCAACGATTTTTCCCACATAAAGGCTTTGGCGCTTGATTTGGACGGTACATTGCTCCGTCCCGACAACACTGTGGGCGAACTGACTGTCAACACGCTCAAGGCGTGCCGCGAGCAGGGGATTCATCTCATCGTTTGTACGGGCAGATCGCCAGAAGCGTCCGAGAAATACCGCGCCGCCATAGGCGCGGCGGGTCCAATGGTGTTTTTTAATGGGGTTGAAGTCACCGATGTCGACGATCGAGGCGGCAGAAGCGATACCGTCTACACGTCCCTCGCGCGTTTTGATGTCATTGATTTCTGCGTTGATATTTCGCGGAAAACCGGAGTCTATTTTCAGGTCTATTTTCCTGAAACCGGCGGCAAGGAGGGGCGCGTGGGGAAAAGACCCATGGCGGAGAGACGCGGCGCGGAATGGGATATGTACGCCAAGCATACCGGATCGCCGCCGGTTGTCGCGGACATAAAACAAACGCTCGCCGCAGCCCGCGCGACCGCGAAACCGGAAACATCCGGCTGTATCAAGGGCATGTTTCTCGCCGATCCCGCAAAACTCGACGAGATCCGTCCGCTTCTCTCCGAACGCTTCGGCGATACGGTGTATATTACGAAGACGCTCGACACCTTTCTGGAGATCATGGCTACGGGAGTTTCCAAAGGAACCGGTCTTAAACTCGCGCTAGATCGGCTTTCACTCACGGGTGAAAGCGTTCTCGCCTTCGGCGATGAGGAAAGCGATCTTTCCATGTTCGAAGCGGCCGGTTTTTCAGCCGCGCCCGCAAACGCCAAAGACAGGGTGAAAGCGGCGGCGCGCGTAATTGTCAAAACGAATATGGAAGAGGGCGTAGCGCGGTTCCTGGAACAGGCTCTATTGAAACTGTAAGGTTTCCACCCACTACATTCGGCGGCGCCGGCGCGTTTTATCTCGACCTTTCCACTCCATTACGCTCGCAATGATCTTTTATTACGCATTTTGAGCAGAACGGACTCACGGGGCGGCAGAGCCTCTGCCCGTATTGCACCAAAAGATCGTTGATACGTTTCCAGTAAGGGCGCGGAAGGATGTCCCGCAGCCGCATTTCAGTCTGTTCGGGATGTTGCGTCTCGACCCAGCCAGCGCGATTGCTTATCCGGTGTACGTGAATGTCAACGCAGATGCCATCCATGTCAAAAGCTTCGGTGACAACCAAATTGGCGGTCTTGCGTCCAACGCCCGGCATGGCGAGAAGCGCATCCATATCCGCCGGCACCGCCCCTCCGTACTGGCTCTTGATGATGGCGGCGATTTTAAGGAGATTCGCCGACTTGGTGCGGTAGAATCCTGCGGGATACGCAAGCCGCTCGACCTCTTCCGCGCTTAACGCAAGCAAAGCCGCCGGCGTTGGGGCTTTTTCAAGCAGAGCTTTCGAAGTCTTGAACGTTACGTCATCCTTGGTTCGCAGACTCAGGATCGTGGACGCAAGCACAGCCCACGGATCCCGTTTGTAGGACGCCGCGACTGTGGTTACAGCCGGAAGCGCTTCGTGGAGATCCCGCCGCCATGTTTCAAGGGAAATGAAAATGTCGTCCCATTTTGGTTCGCTCATATACTCTCCAAAAGACAGACCGCAAGGGCTTCCACCGCGCCTCCCTGTCCCAGCGCGTCAAGCCCTTCGTTAGTCTTGCCCTTCACCATGATCGCGCCCGCGTCCGCCTCCAGCGCATCGGCAAGGGCCGCGCGGATTTTCTCGCGGTACGGAAGAATTTTCGGCGTTTCACACGTCACCACGCAGTCCAGGTTGACAACGCGCCAGCCGCCGATCTTTACACGGCCAAACGCCCTCTTGAGCAAAAACATGGAGTCCGCGCCTTTATACGCCGGATCCGTATCAGGGAAAAGCTCTCCAACATCGCCAGCGCCAGCCGCGCCAAGCGTGGCGTCGATCACCGCGTGGGCAAGCGCGTCGGCGTCAGAGTGTCCAATTTCGCCTTTTTCACAGGGGATTTCAACGCCGGCAAGCAGGAAACGCCGTCCCGGCGCAAGCCGGTGCAGATCTCGTCCCAAACCAATACGCAACATAATTATTGAGAAACTCCGCCGATGATGGCGATGCGCCCATCCGTCTCCGGAGTAATGGCGGCGTCTTGCGCGGCGCTCTGCGCTTTGATGTATTCAACAACAACATAGGAAAGCGAAAGGCTGGTGTTAAACGGCTCCTGCGCCTGAGTGAGGACCGTGTAGCCGTCCCCGTCGCCCAAAAGGTAGTCGTTGGTGACAAAACGGTAAACCGCATCCTCGTCAACCGGCTGTCTATGTATGGTCAAATCTTTGAGTACGCCGCCTTCGCCTTCTCTAGCCGCTTCAATCTCGTTGATGAACACAAGACTCTTATCCGGGCTTGCTATGGTTAAGGCGCGGAGTGTAGTGATGCCGAAAAGCCCCGCCGTAAAGCCGTCGTACCGCTTGACAAGATAGCAAGCGCCCAAATAATCGCCGCTTATAGCGCCGCTTGCGGTCTTGATATTGTCGGAAAGCAACGGGTAGTCCGCCAACTCCATCTGCCGTTGCAGCTTCGCCAAACTGCCGTCAAACTCTTGGTTTCCAAAAACGCCCGCATCATAGCCCATACGGTTGAACGCCAGAATATCAGGATCCGCGTCAAACATATTGGAAAGCGCGCTTCCGGTGTTGAAGTCCCCGGCGTCTACAAGCAACACTTGCTTGTTCGCCGTTTTCACCGCCTTAATATACGCGGCCTGTTCCGCAAGACCGCCTCTGCCGCGATTGGGGAGAACCGCGCCGTGGTGATCACTGGTGTGCAACAACACGAGTTCGTATTTTGCAGTCGTACCCCTGTCTGACGCCGCTTCCGCGGAAATCTGCAAGCTTCGAAAAACAAACAGAATGATGCATACAAAAAGTGAATGCCGTTTAATCATGTTCTACACCTCTTGCTAAAGAATAGCGCAACGCTCTGATAAGGTCAATAAGACAAGACAAAACGGGCGCGCGATTTGTCTTGATAGAAGCGTTCCCCAAAACTTTAGTTTTGAGAACGCAACCTTAGATTTAGATGAAAGTTTTTTGCGTCGCTACAAACTTTGGCATTCAATCGGCATATCTTCATGGCGTGAGTTGGGATATTCCACCCGTTGCGGCTGACGGGCGATGGCGGCGCCTGTTGCATACGCGGCTCGTACGACAGCAGGGCGCCTCCGACCCAAGCTGTCCGCAAGTCTTTTAACCAATATAGGATAATGATTTATCTGATTTAGAAGCGGATTCAGATCAAAAAAATTAAAAACTCCTTGACAAAAGATGGAGAAGTGAAATATTTTATATTTAAAATGGGGGAGGGGGGCTGACCAGGAAGTTTTCCGGTCCGGCCCCGAAGCGTTAGCCCTTGCCCAAGCGCTGGAGATTTCTTGAAATGGCAGAATCTGAGGAGGGGACTATTCGCCTTATTTGAGGCGGTGTATCCGGCGCATTCGCTTCATATCGCAGCCAAGGGGGGGGGCCGCTCCGCAGACGCTTCGGATCCGCCCCGCGACAGAAATCTTCGGCATCCCGGCTCCCTTTTATGCGGCCGAACGCCGCCTCCGCAAATCCTCACGGCTTCCCACCGCCTCGCGGGGCCAGGCTTTCAGCCGCCGCCGCTTTTCATTCCGCTCCGCCCGCCGGCTTCCCTTGTC
>JAITIK010000136.1 GCA_031279555.1 Treponema sp.
CCTCTTCTGTTGTTATATTTCCCGCTTATCTTTGTGTCTACCAGATGGGGTAAAGTCCACATTATAGACAAAAAGTATTCTGGAGCATTATCGGTTATAACATTAGAGTTATGACCGCCGCCGTGATAGCGGCTACTTTATAGACAGACACTATTTAGAGCGGTGTTGAGTGAAAACTGTATGTTGTTTGCTTGGGCTTTTATTATATTCTTTAATACAATATCCGACGAGCTTTTCCCGTTGTTGAGAGGTTTTGAGTTATACCAGTCGTCCAAAGACACCTGCATCCCTATATCATTTTGTTTCATCCCCGCAGCCGTTTCATCGGTAAAATGCACCGGATTGGTTAGTATCCCAAACCTGAATTTTTTTCCTTTTTTTATACCACTTGAATAACCATACGATGAGATGAATACTGGTTTACGGGATTAGTAACGTATGTCCAGCCGAGCCGCTTGGGTATACGTGAGGGTATAATTGCGAAATAATTAACAATTTTCTCCTAACGCCTGTTCCAAAACAAACCCGAACGCGCGTTCGCGTTTTGGAACAGGCTCAATTCACACTATCTTTGCCGGCGTATACGCCGCCCCAAAGCCCTTATTCGGGCTGGTAAAACGCCGTCGAACCGTAGGCTCACGAACTCTCGATTCGCAAACCTGCGGTTCGCTACACTCGGAACGTCAGCGGGCGCCATTCTCTTTTTTCAAAGGAGCCCCTCGCATACGTCCGCTGTCCATGCTTCAGCTTTTTTCTAAGCGCAACGTCATAGTAGCTTGATCGCACACTTCCGAATGGCCAAAGTACTGAATGGCGCCCGGATATTGGTAGCAGGTCTTGACCGCCCACGTTTCACGCGACTCGGCGAAGGTTTTGAACGGTTTGCCGTCAAGTTCGACCAAGGCTTTCTTGATGACCGGTTTCTTGACGCCATGCCGTTGCTCCATATTCATCATCATGGTCAGGGGAACGCCGCCCGCGATCCAGTCATAAGCCGGAGCCGTGAGATTTTTGACGCTGGAAATGTAACCGGTCAGCCCGGACGCGATAAGAATGAACGCCGTATAGCCCAGACTGTAACAGTAATCCGCGTCAAAGTTGCTTGGCGCGGCGCATCTGCCCTCATACCCAAAGAAATGCCCGTACGAACTGAATTTGCCTTTGTATTTGCCTTCAGCCTTGAGTTGTTCCAGGCGTTTTTCCACCATGCTGATGAGGAGTTTTTCCGTATCAATGCGGGACACCTGCACATTGCCGTGGGGATCGCGGTCAAGCAAAAGCTGTTCCGCAATTTCTGTGGGCAGATTCTTGAGCAGCGTATATGAAGGCTCCGAGAGGTACTGATCCAGAAAGTAGAGGCGCTCGATAAAAGAGTCTTTTTTTGCGAATTCCGCTCCGTACACCGACATGGTGTCGTTCAATTCTTCAATGAGCTTCTTCATTTCCGGAATAAATTCAATCAATCCTTCGGGAATAAGCGCGACGCCGAAGTTGTCGCCCTGTTCGGCGCGTTTCACCACGGAAGAAACGATGCCCTCCACCACCGCAGCCAGAGATTGCTTCCTGTGTTCGACTTCCTCGGAAATGAGACAGATGTTGGGATGCGTCTGAAGCGCGGCTTCCAGCGCGATATGGCTCGCCGAGCGTCCCATGAGTTTGATGAAGTGCCAGTATTTTTTCGCGCTGTTGGCGTCCCGCGCTATGTTGCCAATGATCTCGCTATAGGTTTTTACCGCCGTGTCAAAGCCGAAACTCGTCTCGATATGTTCATTTTTGAGGTCTCCGTCAATGGTTTTTGGGCAGCCTATGACCTGCGTATTCGATCCCCGCTCTATGAAGTACTCGGCTAACAGGGCGGCGTTGGTGTTGGAATCGTCGCCGCCGATGATGACGATGGCGTTGAGTCCCAGCTTTTTCGCGGTTTCAAGGCTTGCGGCGAACTGTTCCGGCGTCTCGATCTTGGTTCTGCCTGATCCTATGATGTCAAACCCGCCCGTATTCCGGTATTCATCGATAATGGCGCTGGTAAGGCGCAGCGTCTTATTTTCGATAAGCCCCAAAGGGCCGCCTAAAAAGCCATACAGCGCGGAGTCACGGCAACCTTTTTTCAATCCGTCATACAGTCCCGCTATAACGTTATGTCCGCCCGGAGCCTGCCCTCCGGAAAGGATCACGCCGACCGTCAGTTTTTTGCCAATGTTCTCGTTCTTGCCTTTCTCAAACAGCGCTATGGGTTTTCCGTACGTGCGTCTGAAATACAATTTAAGATCGCCCTGATCCGCCGCCGCTTCGGTCGGCGCTCCTAATGTTACCGTAACATTTTCAAGCTCTTCCGCTAAAATTGCGGGAAGTTTTGGTTTATACGCATAACGCGCTTTTTGCAAAATCGAAATTTCCATGATTGCTCCTTGATCACTCCTTTTAATGTATGTCATTGTGTGCCATAATAGCAAAAGATGGGAGGACGCTCAAGGGGATGAAGCGTGTCAGCGGCGTCGCCGCGCCGCCGCTTGGTTGCCGCTACGTTGCGCGTGGGATGCCGGAACCGCCGTCCTGACCGTATCGGCGATCCGCAAACCCAGAAAAACCCGCGTTTCACCGCGTCTTTGGCGATGCGGCTTTCCGCGCGGGCCTTAGCCAGTTTCAAAACCAACCCGAATGAAGTTCGCGTTTTGAAACTGGCTCACTATATGATGCGGTGGTTTCAAAACGTTTTGAAATCGCGCGCCAACCAATTGCCTATGAAAATGATGGGCGTACTTGCGCTCAGCGACATGCGCGCGAAGGCGCCAATGCCCGTAGCCGCCTCCGCTTTCCTTTTCATTGACAAACAAATGGTTACGTGGTACTATAATTTATGTAGAGAAACAAGGAGAATTGTTTATGAAACTACGAGTGCGTGTGAGTCTTATTGTTATTGCCATTATGATCGCGGCGCTTACGAGTATATCGGTGGTTTTGTTGATCCGCGCGGGTGAGATGCAGTTTCAGACAACGTTGCGAAGCGCTGAGAGACTCGCCGAGAAGGAGTCCCGCGCTGTAAAAGGCGACTATGACAATCACATCCAAACGGCGCGGACTTTGGCGCAGTTAATGGGCGGGTATGAGAACTTCGAGATAAACGGCCGGCGGGCTGTTTTTATCGAAATAATGCGGCAGGCATTCGAATCTAATCCGTATCTGGTGGCGCTTTATTCGGTTTGGGGCGACAACGCTTTGGATGGGCGGGACGCCCTGTACGCCGGGGACGCCGATGCCAATGGCGGGAAAGGATTCACCGAAACGGGCAAGTTCGTTCCGCTTTTTTCACGGGAGAGCGGCGTCGCGATACTCCGCATTTGCCGCGATCATAAAGATATATTGGGGTCTTTAACACGAGATGAAGTCGTAAGCGCGCCGGAACGCAGAACGGTGAAAACCGTTGACACGTACTCAGTCGATTTTATTGTCCCGATTATTACGCCGCAAAACAACATCGTGGGCGCCGTAGGGCTTATTCTTGATCTCGCGGACTTCCAATCCACCGTTGACTCGATTGTAAGCCGTAACAACGATGTCGCGGAAGCCGCGATGTACGCCCATGATGGTACCATAACCGGACATTCGCTTAAGGCGCGGCTTGGAAAAAATCTTAAAGATGCGGATCAAGCGCTCTATACGAATGACATTGACAAGGCGTTTGCCGCGGTGCAATCCGGGCAGGCGTTGCGGCTGGAGAAGAGATCCGCCGCCTTGAACGAAAACATGCAGATTATTTTTTCTCCGTTCAATTTAGGCGGCGCAAAAACTCCGTGGTCGATTATGATCGGCGTGCCTGAAAGCGTGATTTTGTCTGAAGTACGCGCTATGACCGTGTTTTCGGTCGTCATAGGGCTGGTTTTTGCCGTTGTAATTAGTTTTGTCATTTTTGTAATCGTAACCGGCATCACGAATCCCATCAAGGAAAGCGAAGTCGCGGCGATCACGCTTGCGAAGATGCAATACGACATAACGCTGTCTTCACGGAAACGCAAGGACGAAATCGGGGAGTTGCAAAGAGCTCTGTTTACCATTCGTGACAATCTGCAAAAGAAGTTGGATGCAATGAATGTCGAGATTGTATCCCAGCATAAAAATATAAGCGCCAATCTCAAGGAAGTGATAAAAAAATCGACTGATGAACTCACCGTCATTACCGGCAGCATAAATCTGGTGGAAGAGAAAACCGGCAGCCAAATGGAGTCGGTTAATCAAACCGCAGACGCCGTAGAAGACATTGTACGGCATATCAACTCTCTGGAAAATGCCGTTGAATCGCAGACGCTTAACAGCGCCAAATCTTCGGAAGCCATAGAAAAAATGGTGGAGGATATTAATTCGGTGCGCTCAATTGTACTCAACGCGCATGAAACCACGGATAAATTAAGCAAGTCTTCGGAAGAAGGGCGAAAAATATTGAGCGAGCTTACCGAGGAGTTGTCCGTTATTGCCGGGCAGTCCACCTTCCTTGAGGAGACGAACGCGACGCTGGTGAATATTGCGGCTCAAACAAACATACTGGCCATGAACGCGGCGATTGAAGCTGCGCATGCGGGCGAGGCGGGCAGAGGCTTCGCCGTTGTCGCGGGTGAAATACGCAATCTCGCGGCTTCCTCGAATAGAGAGTCCGCGTCCATTTCAAATGAAATAAAAAAGATGCGAAGCGGCATCGCCAACATTCAAAAAGCTTCAGTTGAAACCGTGAATGCTATAGGCGCCATGTTCACGGAAATTAACGATATGGGCATGTCTTTTGACAAAGTGACAAGGGCGGTGGAAGCCCAGTCGTCTAACGGCGTCCAAGCGCTTGACACTTTAAGTACGCTTCGTGACACTGCCGGGCAGGTGCGCGAAGGTTCTTCGGAAATCCAGAAGCGGAGCGGTTTGATTCTGGAATCTGTTGAAAATCTTAAACGCATATCCAGGGAAGTAACGGATAATGTCGCCGATGTACAAAGCGCCAGCCGGAATATAGCCGGTTCATTAGAAATCGCGCGAAAGATCGCGGATGGACGTTATCTTCATGACGTTGAACACATAAGGATGATGGCCATGCCCGATAAAAAAGACGGCGAAGAATATCCGAAAAGCCGCAGAGCGAAACGATATACCTGCAAGGCGGATATTAGCGTCAAGGGGGTTGAAGGTGGTATTGCGGCATTAAAAGATATCAATACGGGGAATCGTCCAGCCGAAACCTCAGCGGCCCCATCTAAAACGGTCTTCCAATGGAGCGATAGTTTAGCGACTGGCAACGAGCAAATTGATGCGGAGCATAAACAATTGATACGGGCGCTCAATAAGTTTTTTGACGTCTGTTCCACGTCTTCCGACAGCGACACAATGCAGAAAACCATCAATTTCCTGCTTGATTACACCGTCAAGCATTTTTATAATGAAGAGCAGCTTCAGATTCGCTACAAGTACCCCGGTTATGACAACCACAAGAAATTCCACGAAAATTTCAAAAAAAATGTTCATGATTTGATGGTTGAATTTATAAACAAAGGGGCGTCCGACGAACTGATCAAGCGGGCGAAACACGATATTGGCGAAGTGATTATCGCCCATATCCAACACGAAGATTCGCGCCTTGCGGCGCATATCAAGGGACAACAAAGCTAGCGGTTTGTCGCGCTTCGCGCATAAAATCCCAAGCAAACTGCCATCGAACCAAAGGTGCGCAACAGCTTGATAATCGGGATTTTTTGTGGTTAAAGCGCCGCAAAAAATCCACAAGCGCAACAAACTCCTAGTCGTTGGATAGCCGGCGCCGCGCCGGCGGTTCATTTTTCGCTTGGCGCGTGAAGCCAACCCATCATTGAGCGCAGTTCCTTGCCGACCTTTTCTATCGGATGCGCCGCTTCAAGCGCGCGCATCCGGTTGAAGAAGGGGCGTCCCACCTGGTTTTCGAGTATCCATTCGCGGGCGAATTTGCCGGTCTGTATGTCTTTCAGCACCTGGCGCATGGTATTCTTGGTTTCTTCGGTGATGATCTTCGGCCCCGTGATGTAATCCCCGTATTCAGCCGTGTCGGAAATTGAGTAGCGCATGAAGCCCAAGCCTCCGCGATTCACCAGATCAATGATGAGCTTCATCTCGTGCATAACCTCAAAGTAGGCGCTTTCCGGCTGGTACCCCGCTTCGACAAGCGTTTCATACCCGCATTTCATAAGCGCGGAAACGCCGCCGCACAGCACCGCCTGCTCGCCGAACAAATCGGTCTCGGTCTCCTCTTTGAAAGTCGTCGCAAGCACGCCCGCCCGCGCGCCCCCGATTGCCGCGGCATACGCAAGCGCGAGCCGTTCCGCCCCGCCGGTCGCATCCTGATGCACCGCGATGAGCATAGGCACGCCCGCGCCCGCCTGATACTGCTCCCGCACCGTATGACCCGGGCCCTTGGGCGCTATCATCACCACATTGACATCCGCCGGCGGAATGATCTGCCCAAAATGAATGTTAAAGCCGTGGGCGAACGCAAGCGTCTTGCCGGGCTTCAGCGCGGGCTTTATGGATTCCTGGTACAATTTCGCCTGCTTCTCATCGTTGATGAGGATCATGATGAAGTCCGCCGCTTCCGCCGCTTCCCGCGCAACCTTCACCTCAAATCCCGCTTCTTCAGCCTTTTTCCACGACTTTGAGCCTTCGTATAGCCCGACAACCACTTTGAGACCGGACTCCTTCGCGTTGAGCGCATGGGCGTGTCCTTGTGAGCCATACCCAATGACCGCGATGGTTTTGCCCTTCAAGGCGCCTAAATCGCAGTCTTTCTCGTAATACATAACCGCCATATTTCCTCCTATTGAGAGGCTTTCCCAAAACGTCAGTTTTTTGGAAAGCGACCTTAGATTCAATAGAAAAAGCGGGTTTTAGACCACTTTTTCGAAAGTCTTTTCCAAAACTAATCCGAATATGGCTCGCGTTTTGGTAAAAGCTCTTGAGCAAGCATTTTTGAGCCGCGTTCCAGAGCCGTAAGCCCGGTGCGGGCGAGTTCCAGAATGCCGTAAGGACGCAACAAGAGCAACAGCCCTTCGAGCTTTTCAGCGTCGCCGGTGGCTTCTATCGTAACGGTCGCCGCCGAAACGTCAATAATGCGGGCGCGGAAAATGCCCGCGACCTGTATGACATTGGGACGGTTTTTTTCATCGGCCCTAACCTTGACCAGCATGATTCCCCGCTGTATACAGGCGTTCTTGTCAAGTTCCCGCACCGCTATGACGTCAACCAGCTTTCCAAGTTGTTTGACAATCTGCTCAATCTCCGCGCCGTCGCTCTGCACCGCAATGGTCAGCCGTGAAATTGACGGGTCTTCGGTTTCTCCAACGGTCAGACTGTCAATGTTAAAGCCCCGCCTGCTGAAAAGGCCGGCCACCCTGCTGAGCGTTCCGGCGCGATTCTCAACCAAAGCGGACACTATATGCTGCTTGCTCATACAAGCATTATAGCGAAAAACGGCGCGGAAAGGCAAGGGGTAAGGTATGGATAAAAAAAGCCCGCTCCAAATGGAGCCTCCATTGGAGCGGGCTGGCTGTAGGAAGATAAGCCGTCAGGTTATATTATAAAGTAGTTTTTGTATAATCGCCGCTCCAGTTAGGGATAGTCAAAGTCGATCCGTCCAGCGAATAAGGCGTGGTTGTATTATCGTCCTTCCAATCTATTCGATTTCTGGAAGCATCAGGACTATATTCCCACCTATTCCAACCGGTGGCCTTCCCCATGTCACCGGGTCCTACTGCGGTAAAGGTAACATTATTCGACTTTATAACCAAAATCGTCCGATACGCATTATCTGTTGTCCTGCCTGCGGTATACCACACATCATGTTCATCTGTTTTT
Organism: Treponema sp.; assembly: GCA_031279555.1. Lineage (GTDB taxonomy): Bacteria > Spirochaetota > Spirochaetia > Treponematales > Breznakiellaceae > JAIRKH01. The sequence continues at coordinate 7,855 of JAITIK010000136.1, forward strand.
GTTGATCCTTCTATGCGGGTGAACTCGACGTCTGCGGTCTCTCCTTTTGAATCCTTATAGTCTTTTACCGTTAATGTATTTCCCTTCACTTCATAGATATATTCTTTATTGCTAATGTAAAGCGATTTATTTGATGTATCGGTATTGGTCTTAGTAGTAACATCCCAAAGCCCATAAAAGTACTGTTTCCCTCCAGAAGAGCCAGAGAAAATAAGCAATTCGCTTGGCTTATTTGCAGTCCCTCCATAGTACCACGCGCCAAGCAATGGATTCTCTGCGGGAGTATCTTTTGTTCCGCCTCCTCCGTCATCATCGCCGCATCCAGCCGCGAAGATTGCCAATCCGAACGCCAACGCGAAGTTGAGCGCTCCCGTAAAAAACAGTTTCCTTTTCATAACTGCCCTCCTAAAAAATAGTTCCTTTTTACAAAGGAATGAAGAGGGCCAAGCGCATTGCAATTCCGCGTGAAACGGCGTAAACTGGCGATGCGCCTGGCGCGGCCCAAAGCCGGCGAATTCGGCCAAGAACCAGACCGGCTTTGGGTTCCTCTCTTTTATATGAGCCGCTACGCGGCTCAACCGCCTCCGCGGGGTTCCCGCAGAGGCAAGCGTCCTGTGTTACAACGGGAAAAATTCCCGCGCCCCGTGATCATGGGTCATCATGGAATGATGACTGATAGAATCTCGCTCCATGGCCCCTTCTCCCCTTTCTCGTTCTGCCACATCATCGCCCCGGAAAGCGTCTTCCCCTCCGCCTCCGGCGGCAGATTCAGCGTCCACGGCGAATGCGTCAGCAACGCGCTGTTCACCAGCAGCTTGTAGTCCGATACCGGCGCGTCAGCCGCCGTGTAGCAAAACACCGCGCCGTTGCACCCATAGGGTATAGCGCGGCTCGCGCTCCCCTGATCCCGGAAATCGATCTGTATCCGCATGATGTCCGCCACCTTGAAGCTGAACTCCGGGCGGGTCTTCGGCGCGGGGATAGACGTCCGCACCCCATCATGAACGGTCGCGCCTATGACTTCCCGTTGCGCGTCGCTCACCGCCAGATTCCACGCTATGTACAGTTTGGTGACCATGCGCTCCTTGTGCATGAGGGCTTCTTTCGCGGCGTTTTTTTCGGCGACGTCAGCCTTGCCGCGATTTCCGGCTTTGGCGGCGTCCAGCTTGGCATCGTAATCGGCGAGCAGGGTTTGCAACGCCGCCGCTTCCGATTGGGGGATGTTCCATGTCGCGGCGTTGGCTATAACCAGAGCCACGAAGTTGCGGCTCCAGATTAAAAAAGCCTCGTCAGCTTGGGGGGATGAAGTCATGTCCTTTCATAAAAACTCCTTGCGCCGAAAAGTATCGGCAATGTTTTTTGGGTTTAAGCGCGTGAAGCGAGGATCGTGAGCCGCCGCGGGGCGTCCCGAAGCGTTGGCGGGATGTCCCAGAGGCTCTGCGGGACATCATCCCTGAATGGTCGCGAGGCGTCCTAGAGGTTTCGCGGGATGTCCCTGAGATTCTGCGGGACGTCCCGCGATCAGCGAGGGATCACGGGAAAATACGCCGGCATCGCCCGCCGGCTTGCTTGTATAATAGTTTTTGCTTTTTACAGTATAAGAAGTTGTCTTGAGATAATGCGGGGGGGGGGGGGGGTAATCTTGCCAACGCCCGTTGCGGCTGATTGATGATACAGCTTGCTTACTTTTTTACAAACGCTCCTTTTGAAGGTTTACTTGCCGAAGCGGTTTCAAAACCCGAACATAGCCCGCATTGGTTTTGAAACCGTCTCGCTTATGAAAACAATTATATATCTTTTTTAACCGCTTGTCAAGCTATTTTAAAAAAAACAGCGCTAACCATGCCAAAAGAGAAGCGTCCCCTTATCCAGGCGCCCGCATTGGTACTGTCAGGCAATCCCGCGCGCCCGTCTCGCTGGCAAAGCCGTTTCAGAATGATCGCTTTGGACAGGCGCATTGTCGTCCCATAAATTGAAAAAAAGTTGCAAAAAAAGTTATAAAAAACGAACTTCTACTTTGACAAAATTTCAAATTTTGTTTATGATTGGTCATTATGTTGAAAACAGAAGAATATGTGGCCGATTGGCCCGATATGACATATCCGAATTTTATCGCTTTTCTTGACGGCATCGAAGCGCAGTGGCAGGATAAAACCGCTCTTTTTTACCGTAGCGGGAAAGTGAGAGCGTTTACCGAGTGGTCATTCGCCTTTTTTGCGTCCGAGTGCAGGCGGATAGCGCGAGGGCTTCTTGCGGCCGGTCTTAAAAAGGGCGACCGGGTCGCGCTCTGGGCTGAAAACAGGCCGGAATGGATGGCGGTTTGGATGGGCGCCGCCATAGGCGGCATGATCATTGTCCCGATTGATTTTCTTGTATCCGAAAAGGAATGTTCCAATATACTGCGGATAACGAAGGCTCGCGGCTTTTTTTATTCTGAGAAAAAGAAAGACTACGCGAAAACCCTTGAAGCCGCGTTTGATGTAAAAGTCTGTATAAGCGATGAAAGCGCGTTCGCTGAATTTGGAAAAGACTCGCTCGCGGAGGCGGTCGCGTTGCCGCCGGTGGATTCCATTGCGGAAGGCGATCCCGTGTCCATTGTGTTCACCTCCGGCACCACGGGCTTTGCGAAAGGCGTCACTCTGAGCCACAAAGGCATCATAGCCAATGCAAACGCCGCCATTCGTTCGCTCCGCGCATATTCGACTGATGTGTTCATCAACGTTCTTCCTCTTCACCACACCTATCCCACGACATGTTCCTTCATTTCTCCGCTTGCCGTGGGCGCGGGTATTATTATTGTTGAAAAACTCGTGGGCAAAGTGGTGGTTGACGATATTCACGATGCGGGCGGCACCTTCCTTATCGCGGTGCCATTGCTGTACGACAAGGTTATGGTCGCAATCGATCAAGGCTTCCAAAAACTTACGCCGCCTTTGAAGGCGATTTTCAATGTTCTGCGGAAAATTTCGCTTGCCGAGGCGAAGAAAGGCAGAATAGGGTTTGGACGCGCCGCGCTTTCCCTGGTGCGCCGCAAGGCGAGGCTTGGGTCAATTCGGATAATGGTTGCGGGAGGCGGCCCGCTCAACCCAAAAACCGCTGATTTCTTCGATTCTTTCGGATTCAACATGGTGCATGGCTACGGCATGAGCGAGAATAGCCCCCTCATTAGCGTTAACACCCCGTGGCGCAAGAACAACGTGTCCGTGGGCCTGCCAGTCAAATATACCAGCGTCAAAATCCTTGAGCCGAATGAAGAAGGGGTTGGGGAGATCATCGTAAAATCACCGTCCCTCATGCTGGGTTATTACGAAAACTCCGAAGCCACCGCTGAAATTTTCACCGAAGACGGCTGGCTCAAAACCGGCGATCTCGGCTATATTGACGAGTTGGGGTTCATCTATATAAGCGGCAGGAAGAAGAACCTCATTGTCAGTTCCGGCGGCAAGAACATCTACCCGGAAGAAATTGAGGCGCATTTCTCAGGTTCGCGGGTTGTAGGCGAAGCTCTTGTCGTGGGGCGGAAAGACCCGGAATATGGCGGCGAACAGATATTCGCCGTTATTGTGCCGAATTACGAGGCGCTGAAAGAAGATCACGGAAAAGAACCGGACGAGGCCTCAATAAAAGAACTGATAAAAAAAGAGATAGAACAGGTGAACCGTTCCTTGGTAGGCTACAAGAAGATCATGGACTTTACCCTCCGCGCCGCGCCGTTTGAGAAAAACGCCCAGCAAAAGATACGCCGCTTTCTGTACAAGAGTTACGAAGAGGCGTGAACCAAGCCAGCCTACAGGACGCGCTGTAGGCCGATCCTGAAAGATGGATGCGGTTTGTTTGTTATTTTTGCAGCAAAAATGTCGTAAACAGGCGGGACGGTATGTGAAATCGTGGTTAAAATTGAGCCTGTTCCAATTTCTGTAAAATATTAAGGATGCCTCTGGAAATTCCGGTTGGGTTTTCAGAGGCTCTTTATGTTAAGCGTCTTTGGCGCCAATTGACAAAAGAAAGTGATTTGAATATGCTAAAATAAGGTTTTAAGAATAAATTATGGATAAAATTTATAGAAAATAATACAATTTTTTAGGAATTAAAAGTTGAAGAAATAAGAATATATGGGTATATAGTTGAGGCGGGATGCGCCAAGTATATACCCATATTTCGATAGTTGGGGGGTTTTATGAAACGAGCGTGTATGCTCATCGCTCTATGCATCGTCATATATTCATTCGCTTTTGCCAACTGTGCCAAAGATGCGCCGAAGGCAAACGGCGCCATTACAGTAACCGCGACCATTTTCTCGTTCTACGATTTTACTCGCGCCATTGCCGGCGGCAAGGCGAATCTTGCCATGCTGCTTCCCCCAGGCGCCGAAAGCCACTCATTTGAGCCGACTCCCCGCGACATCATCGCCTTTCAAAATAGCGATGTTTTCATCTATAACGGCGGGAAATCTGACGCATGGGTGGACAGGATTTTAGATTCCATGGACAAGCGGAACATGAAAGTCATCAGGCTCATGGATACCGTTGATGTGGTTGAAGAAGAAATCGTCGAAGGCATGGAAGACGGGGAAGCGGAAGAAGCCCTTGAATCTCTTGGCGTGGAAGTAGGGGCTGAATACGATGAGCATATTTGGACTTCGCCCCAAAACGCCGTGTGGATCGTTCGAGCGATAACGGACGCGCTGTGCGAAAAAGACAGGGCGAACGCCGGCTTTTACCAACAGAACGCGGCTTCTTACATCGTAAAGCTGAATGAACTTGACGCCGCTTTTCAAGCGGTTGTGAATGACGCAAAACGAAAGACAATCGTGTTTGGCGACCGCTTCCCCTTCCGGTATTTTGCTGACGCTTATGGGCTTTCCTATTTCGCCGCTTTTCCGGGCTGCTCCACCGAAACCGAACCGTCCGCCGCGACTGTCGCCTTCTTGATCGATAAAATCAAAGCGGAGAAAATCCCCGTTGTTTTTCACATTGAGCTTTCAAATGAAAGAATGGCGAATGCCATAGCCGCTGAGACCGGAGCGAAAAAACGTCCGCTCCATGCCGTTCATAACATAAGCAAGCGGGACTTTGACAGGGGAGCGACCTATCTGGAATTGATGACCCGTAATGTAGACGCCTTGCGGGAGGCGTTGCAGTAAAATAAAAAATTATAGGGAAGGACGTTGGACAGCCATCGCAT
>JAITIK010000188.1 GCA_031279555.1 Treponema sp.
ACTCCCAAAGAGCGGCGCGGAACTCCCAAAGAGCGGCGCGGAACTCCCAAAAGCGGGTGTAGAACTCCCAAAGAGCGGCGCGGAGCTTCCAAAAGCGGCGCGGAACTTCCAAAAGCGGACGCGGAACTCCCAAAGAGCGGCGCGGAACTTCCAAAAGCGGGCGCGGAGCTTCCAAAGAGCGGCGCGGCGCTTCCAAAAGTGGGCGCGGAACTTCCAAAGAGCGGCGCGGAACTCCCAAAAGCGGGTGTAGAACTCCCAAAGAGCGGCGCGGAACTTGTAAAGAGCAGTATGGATGTGATACACTCAGGTTTAGAAATGTCAAACCCGAATTTTACGGAAAAACAAGGAGGATAGTATGGCTGATTGGCTCCCCACGAGGGAACAGGATTTGGTGGATTTATGCCAAAAATGGAGGGCGACGCTGGCGGATCCCGCCAAAATGACCGCCTATGGATGGGATCAGGTGGAATGCGCGGAAGTTTTGGGCAAAATCAACGCTTTTTTGACCGCCCGGAGCGCCTATGAGTCGGTCAATTCCACGGAAAACCGCGTTGCCAAAGACGAGACGAAGGGTGAAATGGTGGACGCCATGCGGGAGTTCGCCAATTCCTCCATCCGCTTCAACAAAAAAATGGACGAAGCGGCTAAATTGTTCATGGGCATCCACCCGAAAGACACTACGCCGACGAGCCACGGAATCCCCGCTTCACAGCCCAGTACGGAAGTGGAGAACACCCGCAACCACTACGAACACCGGATGCGGGCGATTAACACCGAACGGGGCGATCACTCGAAACCCGCCGACTCCTACGGGGTGCGCTACGCCTGGCAAGTGGGAGGCGAAAAGCCCGCTGCCGGCGAGAGTTTGCCCAAGTCGAAATTCAGCCGGAAAACGACGCTTGTTGTACAGCATACGGAAGCGGACAAGGGGAAGACGGCGTATTACGCCACCTGTTACGAAAACAGCAAAGGCGACATGGGTCAGTGGTCCCCGGTGGAAGAAGCGATTATCGGGTGAGGTCGTTTGGCGAAGGCGGGCATGGCTGTTTATCGGGGCGAAATGATTTTTAATTTAGGGCGTAGCCCTTTATGGTTTAATACCCCGCCCCTTGGGGCGGCTGCCGGGGATGCGGGGGATATGTCCCCCCGCATCCGCAAAGATTTCAAGGAAAAATCTCCACATTACCGCAGGACTTGCCCTGCGGTTGTTTATTTTTTTAATGTGACGCCCCTCCATTCGCGCGCGGACGTTGCGATTGCCCCCGCGTCGCTGTTCGCGCGGGACATCATTTCTTGCGTATCAAACGTCGCAGGCTCCCTGATTCCCGCTACAGCGATAGTGATGGCGCCCGGCAAAATCCGGAAGCGCGCCGCTTGGCGGGGTGGAATGGATCGCATCTTTTGCGGCGCGACTTTCGGAGTCCCGCGCCTGTTTGTACGCCCATTCCAGAAAGCGGCCGCCGGTGTATTTGCCGGATCCCGCCTTCTGGAAAGCGTGGCGGCGTCCAAGACAACGGCTCCCGAAGCGGAAACGGTACGGCTTGGCGCAGAATATCGTGGACGGACAAAATGAACGCGCTGATTCGCAATGGCTTGATTGTGGACGGAAGCGGCGAGCCTCCTTACGAGGGGGCTTGCCTTGTGGAAGACGGCTTCATCCGCGCGTTATGGCATGGGCGCGCCCCGGCGGCGGTTGAAAAGGGAAACAACGCCGAAGTGATAGACGCCGCCGGCAGAGTCGTCTGCCCCGGCTTTATCGACATGCATCGCCATTGCGATACGGCCGCCCTGCGCGAAGATTTCGGCCTTATCGAGCTTTCGCAGGGCATTACATCCTGCTTTGCGGGAAATTGTGGAATGGCGCCGGTTCCAAACGTCAGCGCCTTCCGGCAATCCCTGGAAAATTATCTGGAACCTTGTCTTGGCTCCTTCAAAAATGAAACCTTCAGTACCCACAGAGAATACCTAAAGCGCCTTGAAGCCGCGCAGCCGCCTGTAAACATGGGCTTTTTCGCCGGCATGGGCGCCATCCGCATAGCTGTAAAAGGCTTCGATCCCTCGCCGTTTGCCGCATCCGAGATGGACGCGGCCCACGGCCTCTTGAGGGATGCGCTGGACTGCGGCGCGTACGGCATGTCAATAGGTCTTATGTACGTGCCGGAGTTGTACAGCGGCGCCGATGAAATCGCGGCTCTGGCAAGCGTAATGAAAGGCGGCGGGGGCATACTCTGCGCCCACATGCGCTGGGAAACAGAGCGGCTTGAAAAAGCCGTTCAGGAAGTGATACACATCGCCCAAAAAGCGGAGGTTCCGCTGGAGATAAGCCACTTCAAGGCCGCCGGAGCGACGGCATGGCATGATGTCCTTTACCGCGCCATAGAAATTATCGAGGCGGAACGCGGGCGCGGCGCTGATATAACCGTCGATTTTTACCCTTACGACTGCGGCTCCTCAACGATGATGCAGATGTTGCCGCCCAGTTATCTCGCCGTTGGAGTGGAGGATGCGATTGAGGGGCTTAAAAAACGCGAAAATGTGGAGAAAATGCGGAAACTTTTGGAATCTGGCGAGCCAGGTTGGGACAACCTGTCAAAAACGATAGGCTGGGACAGGACGATCATCAGTTCGGTACGCCGTGACGAAAACCGCAAATTTTTGGGGAAATCCGTAAGCGCCTGCGCGAAAGAATACGGCTTCCGGGACGAGGCGGAAATGGCGGCCCAGCTCATGTACAGCGAAAAAGGCAAAGTCGCCATCATAAACCAGAGCATGTCCCCCAACGACATTGACACGATAGCCCGCCTGCCGTATTCATCGCTGATTTCCGACTCGCTGTACGGCGATATGAATAATCCGCATCCGCGGTTGTACGGCTCTTTCCCGCGCTTTCTGCGGGATTTTGCGCGGGAACGCGGTATTCTGGATTTCGCTCAGGCGGTACGCAAAATGACCAGTCAGCCCGCCCAAAGAGTGGGTCTCAAAGACAGGGGCCTTTTGTCGCCTGATTACAGGGCGGACATCATTATCTTCGATCCGGCGGCTTTCAGGGACAACGCCGATTACCTTACCCCCGCGGCGCTGGCAAGCGGACTTGATTGCGCTATTATCAACGGAAAAACGGTCTACCGCAACGGGCGGATGCTTTGCCGCAACGCCGGAGTACTCAGGCGTTGACTCCCTGGGGTTAAGCTGACATCGCCCCATAGAATCCCGCGAGACGCTTCCGCCGCAAACCGCGCGCCCTTATGTCGTGTTCAGCATCATCACCGCGATAATTGAGCGCGTCAGGACAAGCGGTACGCGCTTGTCTATGCGCCGCTCCCGCAGTTTCCTATCCCGCGACCGCTCTTAAGCGCATCCGGCTATTGTATGAGCGTTTGCATGGTCATGACGAGCCGCGCCGCAACAGAGGGCGCGAACACGTTTGCGGCGGGGTATGAAACCCGCTGCGAATAACCCGTTGTTCAAAACGGATACAGATACGCAGATTTTTCTTCACTTTTTCTTTCACGCCGAAACTTTTCTCGCGCGCCATATTCTCTTCCCAACGTTTTCAGATTTTTAGGAAGGTATACCGCATGGGAAAAAATTGTGGGTCAAAGGTAGCTCTCAGAGGGCAGGCAGGTTCATGTATGGATAGGGCGCGTCATAAAGCGTCAGGCGCGTTTCAACGCATCTTTTATGTATGCGCCGGTGTACGACCGCTCGCACCGCGCGACCTTTTCCGGCGTTCCGGCGACAATGAGTTTGCCGCCCTTGTCCCCGCCTTCGGGACCAAGGTCTATGATATGGTCGGCTTGCAGAAGCACGTCAAGGTTGTGTTCGATCATCACAACGGAGTTGCCCTGATCCACCAGCCGTTGTATCACCTCCATAAGCTGCTTCACGTCCGCGAAGTGCAGTCCGGTGGTCGGCTCGTCCAGAACGTAGAGCGTTTTCCCGGTCGACCGCTTGGAAAGCTCAAGCGCCAGTTTGACGCGCTGGGCCTCGCCGCCAGACAGCGTGAGCGCGGATTGCCCCAGCTTCACATAGCCCAGGCCCACGGACAACAGCGTCTCCATTTTACGGGCGATGGGGGGAATGGTCGCAAAGAAAACGGAGGCTTCCTCAATGGTCATGTCAAGCGCATCAGATATATTCTTGCCTTTGAAACGGATTTCAAGCGTTTCCTTATTAAAGCGTTTGCCTTGGCACACATTGCAGGTGATGTAGACATCGGAGAGGAAATTCATCTCAATCTTAATGGTGCCGTCGCCCTGACAGTGTTCGCATCTGCCGCCTTTCACGTTGAAGCTGAACCGGCCCGCTTTGTAGCCGCGAGCCTTCGCCTCCGGCAGGCTTGCAAACACTTCGCGGATGCTGGTGAACACTTCCACGTAGGTCGCCGGATTGGAGCGGGGCGTACGCCCGATGGGGCTTTGGTCTATGTTTATTATCTTGTCAATGTTTTCAACGCCGTCGATTTTTTTATACGCCCCCTCCGTCCGCATGGCGCGGTAAATCTTGTTCGACAAGGCGGGAACAAGCACATCCTGCAACAGGGTGGATTTGCCGGAGCCGGAAACGCCGGTAATACAGGTGAATACGCCAAGCGGAATGGTTACGTCAATGCCTTTCAGGTTGTGTTCCGTCACCTTTTTCAGTTCGATAAAAAGACCGTTGCCTCTGCGCCGCGTTTCCGGTATTTTCATGGTCAAAGCGCCGGCAAGGTACTGCCCGGTCAGACTTTCTTTCACCTTCATCACATCTTCGGGCGTCCCCTGAGCGACTATGTATCCGCCGTGAATTCCGGCGCCCGGCCCCAGGTCAACGAGATAGTCCGCGGTGCGCAGAGTTTGTTCGTCGTGTTCCACCACGATGAGGGTGTTGCCAAGATCGCGCAGATACAGCAAGGTGTCGATGAGCCGCTGGTTGTCCCGCTGATGCAAGCCGATGCTCGGCTCATCCAAAATATACAGCACGCCCACCAGACTTGACCCGATTTGGGTCGCAAGCCGTATGCGCTGGGCTTCGCCGCCGGAAAGGGTCGCGGCTTGACGCTCAAGCGAAATGTAGTCAAGCCCTACGTTCTTCATAAACCTAAGCCGCGCGTGTATCTCTTTCAAAATTTGCGTCGCTATTTCTTTTTCGGTCTTGGTGAATTGATGATTTTCAAAAAAGGCGATGGAATCCGCGACGGAAAGGCTCGTGAGTTCCCAGATGTTTTTTCCGCCTACGGTAACAGCCAACACTTCAGGCTTCAGCCGTTTGCCTTTGCAACCCTCGCAGAATTTCTGGCTCATAAAATGTTCAAGCCATTCCTTGACGCCGTCGGAATTGCTTTCCATGTACCGCCGTTTCAGGTCTTCGAGAATGCCTGGAAACGCGGATTTGTACTCAAAATACCCTGTCTTGTCGCGGTTTTCATACTGAATGTCCAGTTTCTCATCGGTGCCGTAGATGATGGCGTCAAGCGCATCCTTCGGCAGCTTTTTAAGCGGAGTGTCGAGGCTGAATTTGAAGTGATTCGCAAGGCTTTGAAACCGGCTCTGCTGCCACGCCGAATCGGGGCTGTACGGGATGATGCCGCCTTCGTTAAAGGAACGGGAACGGTCGGGCATAACCAGGTCCGGATCAAACTCCAGTTTTTCGCCGAGTCCGCCGCAGGCGGGACAGGCGCCGAATGGACTGTTAAAGGAAAAAAGGCGGGGCTGCAATTCAGGGATCGAAACGCCGCAGTCCGGGCAAGCGCTTCTTTGACTGAAGAAATGCTCGGTTTCGCTCTTGCCGTCGTTTTTCAATACCAAGATGATGCCGTCCGCGATTTGCAACGCGGATTCAACCGATTCCGCCAAACGGGGGCGCATAGCCGGGCCAATGACGAGCCTGTCGGCGATTATCTCAATCGTATGCTTTTTCTGCTTCTCGAGTTTTATAGTCGCGGCGTCTTCAAAATTTACAAGCAGGCCGTCAATGCGGGCGCGGGCGAAACCGGCTTTTCTCGCCTCTTCAATTATTTTTTGATGTTCGCCTTTTTTCCCCCGCACCACCGGCGAAAGTATCTGTACTTTTGTCCCATTTTCCATGGCAAGTATCGAATCCACGATCTGATCAACCGATTGCTCTTTTATTTCCCTGCCGCACTTCGGGCAATGGGGAATCCCGATGCGGGCGTAGAGCAGACGGTAATAGTCGTATATTTCCGTAACGGTTCCCACTATGGAGCGAGGGTTGCGGTGCGTGGTCTTTTGCTCAATGGCAATTGCCGGCGACAATCCTTCGATATAGTCGAGATCGGGTTTGTCCATAGTCCCAAGAAATTGCCTCGCATATGCGGCGAGGCTGTCCATGTACCGTCGCTGCCCTTCCGCAAAAATCGTATCAAAAGCCAGAGAACTTTTGCCTGAACCTGAAAGCCCTGATATAACGATGAGCTTGTCGCGGGGCAAGTCCAAGTCTATGTTTTTAAGATTATGCTCGCGGGCGCCTTTAATGATAAGTCTGTCCATAAACGTTAGTATAGCGAAAAATGAAAAATTTAGACAAGAGGCGTACCGGTAAAATCGGGGTTAGAAGAGGGGCTTTTTCAAAACGCGCGCTTGGGCGCTCCTGAGGAAAAAGACTGCGGCTCCTGCGGAGACGCATAGAATGTCCCGGAAGCCGAACCTCTGGAACTGGCTGCCCTGGGGCCGCGGTTGGGGGGCGCCCCCCACACCCAGGCGGCGCCCCCCCCACCCCGGGGGGCGGTTC
>JAITIK010000191.1 GCA_031279555.1 Treponema sp.
ATAAATCTGTCAAATCAATAAACAAAGCAAGCGGTGAAGCCAAAATTAAGAAAAACAAGGGTAGGGTAAAGCGCCAATCAAAAAACACATGGAAGAAGAAAAAGACTTGCAAGCGGATCCCCCCCCCTTTTTTTTTAAGGGGGCATCCTCAAGCCACCGGCATAGCCAGTGGCCTTTGACTGATCAAGGCGCTTGTCTTTTATTCGCAGTGGGGTCTATACCCCGCTCTTCAAGGCGGGGAGGCTCATTGCTTTCTGCATCCGCTTTTATTCCCGCAACGCCGCATCCGTTCTTTCAAGATAGGCTAAAACCTCTGGTCCGCTTTGTCTCGCTTTAAAACTTAAGCCTTCCCGACACAGAAGTCACGTGCGCTTCTTTTTTGAGCGGCGCTTGAACGGTTAGATTCAGCGAAAAGCCTTGAAAAAAGTCGTGGGTGACGGTGATGATAGGAGTAACGGAAGGCTCCTCGTCTCCGAAGCCGAATATACAGGCGGCGCTTGCGCTGGTATAATCTGTAAAAGCGTATTGGACAAGGGCGTAGATGTTGTGTCTGTCGCTATAGCCAAAAAGGTTTTCCTGACTAAAAGCCGTCGCCGAGGAAACACCTGAAAAGAGGTATTCGCCAAGCAGGTACAGTTTTCCGTCAAAGAAAGACCAGTCGAATCCGCCGCTTGCGGAAAGCCCGCCGGAGAATTCGTTTTGATGATCGGTATGGTTGTACGTGTATAGCGCATCGGCGACCAAACCCACCGCGACATCGGCTTTTATGGACAAACCAATGCGATGAACGCCAAAGGGCGCGCTTTGCGCCGCATCGTACGGCGTTTCAAAACCGTAGAGCGCCTGAAGGCTTGCCTTGCTCCAATGCCGGTCAACAGCAAGGCCGGCGTTCCAGCCGCCGCCATCTGTGGAAAAAGGCTTTTTTGGCGCGGACGCAAAGACCTGCAACTTGGCGTCTTCCATTGGATAAAAGGAGAGCGCAAGCCCCAAAACGCCGCGCGGACGGGCGTTGGGATAGAGCGGGTTGCGGCGGTTGAAAAAGTCCGAAGGAGCGAAAACCTGCCCATACCCGAAGGCGATGCGCATAAGCCCCATGTCGGCGTCGACATAATCGCTGTTGAGCCGCATAGAGAGCCGCTCCAGTTCCATGCTTGCGTAGTAGTTTTCGTCCGCCGCCGCATCCGAGTCAGCGCCGGACGCCGGAATGCCGGATGCCGCGATAAGGTTAAACGCGGCGTTAAAAACCGCGAAGTCTTTGATTTTTGTTTGCAGACGCAGATTCGCGTATTCCTCAAATTGAATGGCAAACGAGTCCTTGCCAATGACGCTTTGAACGGTTGTGTCAAGGACGCCGGACAGCGCCGGCGCCTGCCGCAACGTCTGCTGTTGAGTCTGCGCCGAGAGCCGTGGCGCTGAAACCAGCGGCGCCACGGCAAGCGATACGGCGAGCGCGGCTGAGAAAAAAGCGCGATTCGGGCTGACGCGATTCGGACTGTTTTTTTTCGACACGATCATAATTCCACTCCTAAAAAACACAATGCGATCCCTTCCTGATTACCGCTCCAGATTCCTCTGGCTGAAAATCGAATCCGGTATCGGACGGTCAAGAACCGCGTTTCTTATAATGAACGTGGTCTTGCTGCCTTTCCTCAAGAGATCGCGCATCTCGTATTCAACCGGAAAACGGCGTCCTTCAATAACCTGAACGCGGAGCAGGGTGAATTCCTTGAGTTTCGCGCCGGAAAGAGCGTACAGTTCGTAGCGCAGGAGATCGCCGCTTTCTTTGTCGATCCAAAGTTTCTGTTTAGGATAGCTTTCCGTTTTCTTTTTTGCGGTAAGATCGAGAATCCACGCATCCCTGCCATTCCAGACGCCGCTCCCGCTCAAAACCGGCGTGTAACGCGCTGACAGCTTCTCGTTCTCAATCGTGTCCTCGTAAGAAAGGTCGGAACCCATCATGCTTTCTTTAAGCATGTGCCCGGAAATGAGCATCACTTCCTCGATGTCTGGAGAATACACGTAGAGCCGCGCCCCTTTCTTGAGATACTTGGTTCCGTAGTCTTCAGGGTTGACAAATTCGATGAAGCTGTCGGCATCGCCCCGCGCCCACGCCCTCATGGTCTTAACGTACCGCCTGTTCTGATACTCAATAATCATGTCGCCCTCGTACTGAATGGTGGTGAATATCTCGTTTTCATCCACCCGCCGCAATAATTCCTCCGCAGACGGCGCCGTCTGCGCGTACACCCGCCCTACTGACAACAACGCCACCGCCAACCATACGCTGGCTGCGCTTGCCGTTACTTTCGTTTTCATATAAACCTCCAATAGTTTAGTTTTCTTTTACTGAACGGCGAATAAGGGGTGGCGCATCGTTCCGCGCCGCTTTGCGCCGCCCGCCTATTTCCCTTCTATAATATTTATCTTCTTAACGCCTCCACCGGTTCCACAAACGCGCTTTTGAGCGAGGGGAACAAGGTGAATAAGGACGCCACGGCCACGCCCATAAGCCAACTTCGGAGCAGGCTGCCGACGCTGAAATGGAAGAAGATCGCATTAGCCATAGGCATTTCGGCGTATGCGCCTTCTCCTCCGACAAGAGCTGTCCAGCGCAGGGGGAAGAACTGCCCTATGCCCGTGAGGATTCCGCCGAGAAGCATCCCCACAGTGGCGCCGGCCATTGCGAGGAACAGGGATTCAAAGAAAAACAACCTGACGATTTCTCCTCTCGTCATGCCGAGACTCCCCATCATGCCGATTTCCTTGATCCGCTCGTGGATGATCATTGTTATCGTGTTGACGATGAGAAGGCAGGCCACGACGAGGAAAATCAGATACATCACAAAATATATTGGCTCGTACATATTCATCATAACGACCCAGTACTGATCCCTCCATTCGGCGACCACATCATCCGCGCCGAAAATGGCTTCCATTTCGCGGGCTATGCGTCCGCTCAATTCCGGAGAATCCGCGTACACAACGATCTGCTGGGTGGCGTCGTTCAATCCAAGAAGCCGCTGAAGCCGCGTGAAGTCCGCGATGATCGTTTCCTGATCCCACTTGGCGTAATCAAAGCGGAAAATGCCGGTGATCACGGGCGACCACAACTTGTCCGAAAACTGGGCTGACACGGTTTTGAGTGGAAGGCGGTCGCCGATTTTCAAGCCCGTTTTTTCCGCGAAGCGCAAGCCGATGGCGCACTCGTTGCTGTCCGGCGCCGGGTAGCGCCCTTCCGCCAGCCCGTCATTCTTATCCGTGAGATTAAAGTGGTTTACAGCGGTCTCGTCGCGCATGTTCATGCCCCAGAGCGCGGCGTGTTTGACGACGCTTTCCTGCAATGACGCATACGCCGCTATTCGGGGAAACGCGGCGCGGACGCCGGGGATGGCTTTAATCCGCTCCAGCGTCGCGGCAAGACTTTTGCCTTCGGCCACCGGATACTGCACCGGCGAATATTCGCTTTCCGCCTCGTATTGGGCTGACACCGCCCGCACATGCCCCAACTCAAACACCTGCACCACTTCGTACATGCTCTGGAGCATACCGGTAATGAATGATGAAAAGAAAATGATGAAAAACACCGCTATCGCCACCGCAACGACACAAAACATGGTCCGTCTGAAATTGCGAAAGATGTTCCTAAAGGCGATGGTGATGATTATCCCTAAACCGCCCTGTTTATAATTATCGATCATACAATCCTCCTGTTGTATTTTTTGCATACAGAACCGCGTGTTTCCTGTTTTGAACTCCAATCGTTCTGTTTTGAACCTCAATCGTTCTGTTTTGAACCCCAATCGTTCTGTTCTGAACCCCAATCGTTCTGTTTTGAACTTCAATCGTTCTGTTCTGAACCCCAATCGTTCTGTTCTGAACCTCAATCGTTCCGCTCTGAACCCCAATCGTTCCGCTCTGAACTCCAATCGTTCTGTTTTGAACCCCAATCGTTCCGCTCTGAACCCCAATCGTTCTGTTTTGAACCCCAATCTTCCCGCTTAGGAAGCCGACCCGCCGCTTCTAACCTCCAACCGTTCTGTCTTGAACCTCAATCTTCCCGCTTAGGAAGCCGGCCCGCCGCTTCTAACCTCCAACCGTTCTGTTATAAACTCCAATCTTCCCGCTTAGGAAGCCGGCTCGCCGGCTATTCGAAGCGCAGGCTTTCGGTGATAGGGGTTTTGGCCGCCCGGCGGGTGGGGAAGAAAGCCATGAGGGAAGAAATTACTGTGCCTGCGACGCCGCTTCCTATAATGGCCGGCGGGTTCCACGCCCCCCGGAAGTTGCCCGCGATCCGGTACCCTACAGCGCCCTCCATCTGGTCCAGCATTTCCGAGAAATCCCACCCGTACTTGACCAGAGGAATAGTGAGGAGGCAACCCAAAGCAATGCCTAAAAGAGAGCCGAGGAGACCCAGAAACGCCGCTTCCATCATGTAGGTGAAAATCATCTGCCCGTCGGTCATGCCCATCGCCCGCATCATGCCTATCTCCTTGGTGCGCTCCAGAATGGCGAGAAGCATGGTGTTGGAAATGCCGAAAAGCGCGAGGAAGAAAAGAAGGAACGAGAGAATTTGTGTCGACACTGAGTCTCCCGCCTCGGCGCCCAAGTAATCTTCCGCATAGTCCAGCCAAAAGAAAACGTCAAGGCTTTGGTCAAGGGCAAGACCCTGACGCGCAAGCCCCTCGTTCAGCGCGGCGCGGATAGACGCGGGACTTTCCTTTTTACTGTTCATGTCAGCGGCGCCTAAGGTCTTGTCGCGGATTACAAGCTCCGTTACATGACCTTCGAGCATCATGCCCGCCTCATCCTGCAAGACATCCAGAGGCATGTACCCGATGTTGTAGTTGTTGTAGGGATCCGGGGAATTGACCAAACCCACAACTTTTGCGTTAATGACTTGGTTGACGTGCCTGATCGCGCCTGAAAAGTCAACGCGGATCATGGCGGCAAGCGCCGCGTCCAGCTTCTCCTTATCCGTTTCGACCAAGAGATAGGCTTGGGTGAGTTCGTCAAACTCGTACGCCGCGCCCACAAGCGCCTGTTCTTGCGGCGTGAGCAAGTTCCAGAGGTCTGCATCCCATTTGTCCCTGCGGATTCCGTCCGGCGCGGCCTTGTAATCAATGACCGTAGAGATGCGCACGTCGTTGAGCCCCGCGTCGTCAATAAGGCTCCAGAGCCGGTCAATGTCCGCTGTGGATATGTCCCGTTTCAAGGTCATCCTGTCTTTCGCCCGTTCTTCGGCATAGGCTTGCGTTTCCGCGAATTGCGCTTTTGACTGCATGGGCTGATAGCATGAGCGGATAAAATCCGCGTCGTCCTGGTCCGGCGCGGCTGCGGCGATCAATTCATCCAGATGGCGCGCCGCAGGTCTCGCAGGAATTCCGGTCTTGAGCTTTTCTGCGGTCATGGCGCCCAGCGCAATGCCGAATTCGCCGTTTTTAATGTAGCGTCCGAACTCAATATAGCTGGTATAGGCGAGCGTCCGCGCCTCCGCGTCCGGATCAACGGCGTTGATCGCCACAGGAGCCGAGCCGCTCAGGGAATAGAGGGTTCCCGAAAAGGTGTAGCGGGGCGCCGCGTTATAACCGGCTTCATCCAATATCCGGGCGTAGGTTTCCCAGCCGGTGAAATTCTCGTAGGCGGGCAGATCGTCCTTCTTGTCAAAGTAGAGCTTTGTTTGCAGTTTCGCGGCTCCCATTTCGTAATTAATGATGTTCCGCCGCGACTCCATGGTCATTCCTGACAACCAACTGTCCAGCAAAATATAAATCGCCACGCTTATCGTAATGGCGAGGCAGGTGATAACGGTCTTCACCTTGTGTCGCGTCAGATTGCGGAGCGCCATGCGTTTCAATTCCCATACGCTGTTAAACATGCCTGTCATCATTTCACCTCTTCGCTTTCAACCTGTCCGTCCCGGATATGCACCACCCGGCGGGCATAGTCCATGACCATTTGATCATGGGTGGAAAAAATAAAGGTTGTTCCCTCGCTTTTGTTCAGTTCCAGCATCAGTTCGAGAATCTCCCGTCCAATCTTGGAGTCCAGATTCGCCGTTGGTTCATCCGCCAAAATGAGCGCCGGGCGTTTCACCAGGGCGCGGGCGATAGCCACCCGTTGCTGCTGGCCGCCGGACATCTCCTTGGGGCGTCTGCGCTCCATGCCGTCAAGCCCCACGTCACGCAATGTGGCGCGTGAGCGTTCCCACGCCTCCCTCCTGTCCACGCCGAGCAGGGTAAGCGGGAATGTCACGTTCTCAATGCAGGAAAGCACGGGTATCAGGTTGTACGCCTGAAAGATAAAGCCGATGCTCCGGCGGCGGAGTATCGCAAGCTGCTTTTTCGAGAGTACCGCCGTGTCTGTTTCCGCGATGCAAAGAGACCCGGATGTAATCGTATCAAGGCATCCCGCGAGGTGCAGGAACGTTGATTTCCCGCTGCCCGAAGGACCCGCAATGGCGGCAAATTCGCCGCTCCCAAACGCCAGCGACACGCCGCGCAGCGCATGCACCGCTATTCCGTTTAAATTGTAGTCTTTTACGACATCGACCGCCTGAACCGCTTTCATATATAACTCCTCCTAATGCGGCGAAACCGCCGCGCATAATCAAACGCAACACAGTTGCGTACGCTTCCGAATGACGTCCATTGCAACACGCCGTTTGACATATTGTATCACTAAACTATGTCAATAATAATTGATATAGAACAGTATGTCAATACTCTTTTTTCGATTTTTAGAAATTTTTTTGCGGGGAGCGTTACCTTCAATGTGGCGGGCAAAAACCGCTAGGAGCCTGTCGCGTTTGTGGATATTTGCGGCGCTTTGTACCACCAATATCCCGATTATCGATATCCTGCGAACCTTTCGGCGATTTTTTGGGATTTTATGCGCGAAGCGAGACAAACCGCTAGGCGGCTCGCAAAAAACCGCCAAATGACAGTTCTTTGGAGAAAACGATCCTGATGCCAAAAACAAACGCTTGGGCATCGGGTTTGACTCACAGCGGACATCATTGGAGTCTGAGCCTGTTCCAAAACGTGAACGTGCGTTCGGGTTGGTTTTGGAACCGCTTCAAGTATTTCGATGGAAACAAGTGTACATATATACGTTATACGCGCTTTGTGATTTTTTCCCTTCCGAGCGGTACGGCTTTTTCTGAAGCGTTGACAGCGTTTCCGCTTCGCTTCAACTGGCGGTTGACCATACGGATTTCGGACATTCCGTCAAGACGATGTGGCTTATCTACCGTATTGGCTTGCTTGTTGACGAACCCGCCTTTATTTTTACTCACCCCTCATAATCCGGAACAGCGGGCGGCTCAATAGAATGGCAATCCCTGTGGTCAGAATATCGGCGGCGGGCTGCGCCCAGATAAAGCCGTTGAAGGCGAAAAGATGATTCAAGAGATACAGCAGCGGGAGATAAAACAGAAATTGCCGCCCCAAGGTAATAACCATCGCCTGAACGGATTTGCCGAAGGACTGAAAACTGACCATCAGCGTTATCTGTGAACCGACAAACGGCAATCCCCAAACGAAGGTATGCATCATCGCCCGCCCCGCTTCAATCGTCGGGCCGTCATTGATAAAGAACCGGATAAACGCATCGCCAAAGAAACGCAGGATAAAACTTCCCGCCACACACAACGCTGTCGCGTACACTAGAGTAAGTTTAAATCCTTTGCGGAGACGATTATAGTTTTTCGCGCCGTAATTAAATCCGGCGAAAGGCTGCCACCCCTGCGCCAGCGCAAAAACCAGCATAAAATACAAACTGGCGACCCGCATTTGGACGCCGATGCCGGCAATCACAAAATCGCCATAACTGGCGGCGATACGGTTCCCCAGTATATTGGAAACGCTCATGATAATGTTGCTCAATCCTGCGGGGATGCCAATGGACAGCACTTGAAACCACATAGTTTTGTCAGGTCTGCAATCAGCCGGTTTAACGGAGAGCGCTGTTTTTTTTGAGAGAAAGTAGCATATGCCGTAAACAAACGAGGCGGCCTGTCCAGCGACGGTCGCCCAAGCCGCCCCTGCCGTCCCCATGTCGAACCAAAAAATCAGGATGGGGTCAAGAACGATGTTAAGTACGATGCCAACAAGCATAGCGCGCATCGCTTTATCCGTGGCGCCCTCGCTCCGCATCTGGCCGCTCAATACGGTTCCCGCCGCCGCTATGGGCATGAAAATATTCACTGTCGAAAAATAATCATCGGTATGGGCGAATGTCGCATCGCTTGCGCCGATAATATGCAAAACCGGCGTTTTGACCATGAACAGAATCGCCGCCAGCAAAAGGCCGATAATAAAGGAACAATAAAAAGAGACCGAGGAGGCGCGTCTCGCCTCGTCGATCTTTTTCGCTCCGAGCATCCGGGAAATGTAACTGGAGCCTCCAGTGGCGAATATGTTGCCCAAAGACTGGGAAATCATAAACAGAGGGAACACCAAAGATACCGCCGCCACCATGTTCGGGTCTCCGGTCCTGCCGATAAAGAACATATCGGTCATGTTGTAAATTGCCTGGGCAAGCATGGCCGCTGCCATCGGCAAAGCGAGGCGGATGATGGCCGTCTCGGCCGGGACTGTTTCCATGAGTTCAATGCCTGAGTACTTCTTCATGTACATCTCCATTAAGTTAGTTAGATTTTTAACAATCTATCAAAAAGACGCGCTCAGAATCAAGGTATGTTGCCATCAATTTTTTCCAGCAACATATCAAGACAGTCAATATCTTGTTTTTTCAAATTCTTTACCAGCATTTTGTTGGTTTCGTCAAGCAATTCAGCAATATGTTCCGCTATATTTACCGCTTTGGGAGTCAGCGCCAGCTTTTTTAGCCGTCCATCGTCTTCCACATTCTCGCGCCGAATGAAGCCGCTCTGTTCCAAACCATGTATGACGCTTGTTACGGAAGAGCGGCGTATATCAAACGCCGCTTCAACATCCCGCTGAAAAATATCGCGACATTTGCCTTGAGTATAAATGAAATGCAGGATAGCGCCCTGCGGTCCGGTAAGTCCGATACGCGCAAAGGAAGCGTCCAAAAAACGCCTGACTTTATTGCCTATTGCCAGTATCCTTCTGCCGCAATCAAAATTCCCGCCCATTCTCGCTCCATTGTGAGATTTCTAACAGATAATATATTGAATTCCAATCTGGCAAGTCAAGTCTTTTGAGATAAACCCAGCGATGCAAAGTGTCACCCATCGAGTTCATCTCCCTAAACGAAAAGGATACAAGCGGGCTGGTTTTCATGGTTTTCCTCATGCCCAAAGCTATGTTCCATGTTATCTCCCCGGTTCTTTATTATCTTGTTGCGTCCGCCCTCCTAAGCCGCTCCCTCCCGCAGGCCGCCAGCCATTTTACGTTTCCAGCGTCCATGCCTTTGCCCGTTATCCAACTGTTGCAATATGACCGCTTTCCCGTCTCCTCGTTTCGGACGCTCATTTCCAGACAACTTGGAACAAGCTTGAATTCTTGCAATTTTTAAATTAAGGAATAAGTGAACAGTATGTTGGCTGAAATGAAAGCGTTCCCCTGTCTACGGCGTTGGCAAGAAGGCTTGATTGGGAAACGAGCCGGTTCTTTGTGGACATATTCATCGTCAGAATTTTTTTTGCAAGCGAGCCGCCAGCCTGCGGCTGCGATCTGCGGTTCATACTTCGTTAAAACGCGCATCCTGAGGCGGTTGGACGCCGTTGACCGGACGCAATTCACGCGCCAGTTGCGGGGCAAGCGCCAGCCTTCTCCCGGCGGACGCTTGCCCCGCACACTTTCAGCATGAAGCTCCGCGCAGAAATAACATGGCCATTTGGTCATGTTATTTCATTATTGCGTAAGCAATGAACCTCCCCGTCCTGAAGGGCGGGGTAGTAGACCCCACTGCGAATAAAAATAAAATGTTTCACAACTGCGAATAAAAATAAAATGTTTCACATTTTATTTTTGCACAGTTCCTAACACCACCCGCACCGTATTCACGCTTCCGGCCGGCTGCGCGGGAACAGCGCCCCGCGCGGGCGTTCCGTTCAAATAACACTCTTTCACGCCCTTGCTCACGCCATTGGGATTTTCCACCGTTATCTCATAAACAGCATCCCGCCATACGCGTCGCGCCGTGAAGCCTTTCCAGCCTGCGGGAATGCACGGATCAATGATCAGAGCGTCAAAACCGGGACGCAAGCCGAGCATGTAGCGGGTGGCCGCAAAGTACGACCAGCCGCCGGAACCGGTCATAAACGGATGCCGGGCGCGTCCAAACGCCGTATGATCCTTGCCCATGACAAACTGGCAGGTTGAATACGGCTCGGCTTCCCTGATTTCGATCTTGTCGTTCTGGTTGTAGGGGCAGATCGCGTCATAGAATTTCATAGCCCTGTCGCCGCGCCCCAACATGGCTTCGGCGCACCACGCCCACGGGTTCGGGTGGCTGAATATGGCGCCATTCTCTTTGACGCCCGGGTACACGCGGGTGGCGAATCCAATCTCGTCGTCAATCTTGGTGAAAGACGGGGCGTTAAGCATAAGCCCGTATTCGGTGTAGAGCCACTTGTCCACCGCGTCCATAGCTTTGACGCCGTGTTCGTAAGAAGCGGCGCCGGACATCACCGCCCATGTATTCGATTCCATGAACACCTTGCCTTCTTCGTTCTGCGGCGTACCGATCTTTCTGCCGGACGCCGTAATGCCCCGTGTGTACCATTCGCCATTCCACAGTTCTTTCTCGCAGACCGCCTTGACCTTCTCCGCTAGTTCCGCGTACTTTTCGGCATCCGCAGTCCTACCCAGCCGCTTCGCCAGTTCCACGAAGTTGACCAGCGCCCAGTGGTGCAGGAAGGACACCATCGCGCTCTCGCCCCCGCCCAAGTTCAGGCAGTCGTTCCAATCCGCGCGCAACCCCTTGCAGACGCCCGTCTGTCCCACCTGCTCAGCGGAAAAATCAAGTATTTTGATCATATGTTCATAGACCGTTCCCTCGCCCGCATCCGCGTAGGTGAACACCTCATCAACAAAGCCGAAATCGCCAGTCTCTTTGATGTACTCCACTATAGAAGGAACTAGCCACAGCGCGTCGTCAGCGCAGGCGTCTTCAAGCCCGTGAACCATCTGGCTTTTATCAAACCGGGGAACCACGGTCGGAGATTTAAAGGGATCGGGCTTCCGTTCTTCGAACCATTCGGGCTGGAACAGGTGAAGCCCATAGCCTTTGGAAGTGAGTCCTTTCAACAGTTCAACGATGCGGCTGCGGCATTTTTCCGGATTGGAGTGAGGCGCGCACATGGCGTCCTGCGCCGTGTCGCGGTAGCCCAGCCCGGTGCGTCCGCCCACTTCGATAAAGGAGGCGAAACGGGAGAACATCACGTTGATCTCGGACTGGTACAGCGTCCATATATTCACCATGGTATTCATGCCCTGGCTCGGCGTTTCAATCTGGAGCTTGGCGAGCTTTTTGTCCCAGAAATCGGCGAGCGCCGCGCGGGATGCGTCCACGGCGCTGAAATCGCCGTATTTCGCGCGGAGCTTTTTGCCGGTCTCGCGGTCGCCTTCGCCGAGCATGAACACCATGCGGAAGGCGCCTCCAGCTTCAATGCTGATCTTCCGCCGCAAGCCCCCGCAATGGTTGCCGCCGAGTTCTTCGGAACCGGAACAGACGCCCTTTTCCACCGCAATGGGATTCGTTTCAGTACGGTACAAACCGAGGAACGTGTCGCGGAGGCAGTCGTAGTCTTCTTTCCCGCCTGCGGTTTCGCCATCCTGATCGATGTAGGTGAAGAACTGCCAGCCTTCCGGCTCATAGAAGGGATCCATCTCAATAACGCCGTCTTTATAAGAAGAACCGCACGAATACAGGCTCATCTGGAAGTTCTTGTTGTCCATCTCAATATGGTGATAGGAAAATTCCATATATGAGAAGATGCTGAGATTGCGCTTCCTGCCCGAAGTGTCGCGGAGTTTGACATCCCACAACTCAACCGCGTCTTCGATAGGGATAAAAAGCGTCTGCTCGCCCGCGACGCCGTTGTACTCACACTGGTACGTAGTGTAGGAAAGCCCGTGCCTGCACGTGTATTTCGCCTTGTCAAGGGGCTTGCCGACAGGCTGCCACGACAGGCTCCAATATTCGCCAGTGTCGTCGTCCCGTATGTACAGGTAATGCCCGGGTCTGTCCATAGGCGCCGCATTGGCGCGGAAGCGGGATATCCTGTGGTATTCAGGCGTCTTGTACCAAAGGTAGCCGCCAGCCGTATGGTTGAACACGCCCGCCATATCCTTTACACCGATATAGTTTGTCCACGATGTGGGCAGATCAACTTTCTCAATGACGTACTCGCGGCTCTCATTGTCAAAATAACCATATTTCATTTGAAACTCCTGATAATAATGCTCTACCTATTATAATAACATCTATAGTACCATCTTTTCAACCAAATTATCAAAAAAACGCGCTCTATATGTGAGCGTTTCATTGAGTCATCTTACAATTTCAATAAGAGCTATATATATTTTACTCAACATGTATGTTCATCGTGAGACCTTTTCTTTTCACGCGGCGAAGCGCAGGCGAACTACATGTGGGGCGGAAGCGCGTCTCTTTGCATAACAGCCGGCGCGCTGGATTCGCAAGAGCGGCGCAATCGCATGTAAATATTTTTCACATAAACATAAAATTTACGTTTTTTTTCTTGACATAGGTAAAATTTATTATATAATGTTTAGATACGATGTACATCGTATCTATATTTTTTAGGAGGAACTAATGAAAAAATTTGTTCTTGCTTGTTTAATCCTTACGGCGGTTTTTGCCGTCGTATTTACAGGATGCCAGAAGAAGGAGTCGGCCGCCTCTGCGCCCGCTAGCGGTGAGCAGGCGGCGTCGGGCGGTGTTACATTAAAGGTGTTGAACTACTTCGACATGACGTCAGCCAACAGCGCCGCCGCTGAAACAGAAGTATGGCAGAAGTTCAAAGACGCTCATCCGAACATCATTATCGAACGGGAAGATTTGTTCAACGACCCCTTCCACAACAAGGTCGAGGCGTATGTGGCTTCCGGCAACTTGCCCGATGTGATGTACGCATGGCCGTCAGGACGTTCAACATCCCTGTATAGCAATCGTCAGTTGAAAGATCTTACTCCGCTCATTCAGAAAGACGGTCTGGCCGCGTCCTATTATCCCGTGGCGTTCACACCCTCTCAGTTTGCGAACGACTATGTAGGTATCCTCACCCTTGGAATCACATCCAGCCATGCGTTCTACGTAAACAATGCGGTGCTGAAAGACGCGGGTCTCACCCCCGCCAAGACCTATGCCGAGCTCGTGGCGCAGGTTCCCGTACTCAAGGCGAAAGGATATGAAACTGTTCTCATGGCAAACCAGGATACGTGGGTCATGCAGTCATGCTTATTCTCCCTCATCGCCGGACGTTTCGGCGGCGAAGGCTGGCATCAGAAAATACTCAATGGCGAGGCGAAATTTACGGATCCGGACTTTGTAAACGCCCTTAAATTCGTAAAACAACTGTACGATGATGGCGTTCTTTCCAAGTCAACTCTGACTACGGACTACGGTACCGTTATAGGCCTGTTCGCCGCCAAAAAAGGCGCGTACCTCATTGATGGCGACTGGCGCGTGGGAGCGTTTATCACCGATCAGTCCACCGGGCAGGCGCTCATCTCCCCGGCCGATCAAGAAGACATTCTCATCACCGTATTCCCCGACATTGAAGGCGCGAAGCTCAACAAATCCACATCCGGCATCCTCGGAACCGGCTGGGGCATCAGGGCCGACATACCTGCGGGATCCGCGCAGGAAGCCGCCGCATGGGAACTCGTAAAATGGCTTGCGGGCAAAGAAGTTCAAACGTGGCAGGTTAAGACCGGCGGCGTCTCCACGCCCAGCCGCCTTGACGTTGACGCTTCATCGCTCTCGCTCGAACCCATGCAGAAAGCGATTACAGGGTTGACTAAGGAATACAACGTTTCTACATCCGTTATAGACGGCGTGTTTGAAGGCCCTGTTTACACTCCGCTCAACGATGGTCTTCAGGCTATCGGCATGGGAATCCAGACTCCGGAGCAGGTCGCCCAAGCCACCCAGGATGCGTTTGACGCATGGAAAGCCAGCAAATAACAAGCGCTGTTCATCAAACGGTAACGGTGTCTGCGGTTAATTGATTCGAGCCGCCCGTATGGGGGCGGCTTTTTTATGCTTGCTGTGTGTGTTTTCCAGGATAGATGACGGAAAAACAAAAAAAAATTGACAGAAAGAAATTTTGGATATATCATGGAGCCTATGGTATATAAACGCGCCAGCGTAGAATACCGATTTTTAGATGCTATAATACTACGAGGAGGTACTAATGAGTGAGAGAAAAGGGCAAGCCCTTACATCACGGGGAGAACAGATTTTCGCCTACATCGTTTTGGTCATACCGGCGGTATTGATCTATTTTTTAGTGGTCGCTTTTCCGACAGTGTTTTCCGTCGTGATCAGTTTGTCAGACTATAAAGGCGGCAAGGTGTTCGGCAACCCGAACATCCATTTTGCGGGGGTGAAAAGTTATATAGAAATGTTCACCTATCCAGGCGGACCGTTTTACGTCGCCTTAAAAAACAATTTGCTCATTGTCCTGATGTCGGTTTTTGGACAAATTCCGCTTGGATTTATCCTTGCGTATATTCTATCGCGCAAGTTGGTTAAAGGCGTTGATTTCTTCCAAACGGTTATTTATCTTCCCAACGTTATAACGCCGGTTATCATCGGCATCCTGTTCAAAAACCTTTATCAGGGCAATAACAGTTTGTTCATGGAAATTACGAGAATGTTCAAACCGGGCGCGGAATTTACACTGAGCAGCCAGCCAATGATCCCTGTTCTGTTAGTTATGTTGTGGATGTATACCGGCATGTACGTGATCATCTTCCTTGCGAATATCCAGCGGATTGACGTATCCATCATTGAAGCCACCAAGATAG
>JAITIK010000185.1 GCA_031279555.1 Treponema sp.
CAGCTACGCTGGGGCGCGCAGCGGAATGACCTAGCCACACGGAACCCCGATCCGCCAACGGCGGCGAAGCGTATACAGTCCCGTCATGCGCAGTGCGCCCTGTATACTATTTATTCTATTATTTTCTTATTCAATACTAAAACTGCCGGCAGGCACGAACGCTATATTGTCCAGTTGCATCTAAACATTTTTAGTCTCCAGTAGAAAAATCTTCCGACCACCATGTGGTTACCCACCTACCATTATCGTTCTCATTAAACGATGATGACCAATATACTCCGCCTTTGAAACTCCCCAACCCTTGCAAACACAGATTGCCATACATATAGTGCAGCTCATCCCTGCTGGGAAGAAAACAATCATCAAAACCATTAATTACTAGGGCATCACATGCTTGCGCCGCCCAGCCGAAACCGCCGCCCTTGTCGCTTGCTTCCGCCATAATAATTTTTGTGTTTGGTTTTCCTTTTCCCACAGCACGTTCCATAAGGGTTCTGTAACTACCAATATATTCCGACACCGCCCTTAACCTACGGTCAATATCCGATGGCGCCGCATCAAGAAACGCCAGCCATCCGGGTTGTTTCCCTTATCGAAAAAGATAATGCCACCTGCGGGTCCAGTGTCACCGATCTTGTAGTCTGATGTCGCTGTTTTTTGATGTGTTTGAACAAATAGCAGCAGATCATTAAAGGGAACACCAAGAACATCCGCCGCTTGTCTGATTTTTTCATCAGTTGTTTGAGCGAATAAGCCATTCCACATAATTGCGAAAAAAAACAAAAGAAAAGTCTTTTTCATAAGATTATCCCTCCAATAATTCCTATGATATATAATTTCTATTGATTTTTGTCAATCCTTTTTTAATTATTTTACAAAATATTTAGGGGCGCATTGCATATAACTGCGCTCTATACGAAACCCGGAGCGCTCCAGGAATGTCAGGCGAAATCCAAACGCCAAACATTGTCTGGGCCGTTTATTTTATTAAAATGAATATCCTATTTTAAGCTTTATTTGAGGAAGCTAGCCGGAAAATCCTCCGCTGTCGCCAAATGGTATGAAATGATTATAGGCCACGCTTGGAATAAAAATCCAAAGGTCAGCAGTCCGACATTCGCTCCGCCGGCAACCGTATCTTTCGCCCTCCCCTTTTACGCCAAAACCGAACCGGCGGCAAGCGCCGCATCTTTTCCATCCTGTTTCTTATCTATGTTCTTAAAAAAATCGTATGGAAAACGGAACGCGCCGTCCTCCGCATTGACAAATTTCAAATACAAGCATAAACTATATGGCATGAATATTTCTACATATACAGTAAAACCGAAACTTCCCAATGCCCTAAAACCATTGGAAGAAATAGCCCGAAATCTTTGGCTATCATGGAATTTTGACGCGGTACAGCTCTTTATCCGTTTGGATTACGATGTCTGGCTCCAATCCCAGCAGAATCCGGTGCGGACATTAGGCATGGTTAGTCAAGAACAGCTTGCCAAAATGGCGTCGGATGATTCTTATCTCGCCGCTTTGAATCATGTGTACAGCCGTTTCCTTAAATACAAAAAAGGCGACACCTGGTACAAAGGCCCTAAAAAAGATGTTGTGGCGTATTTTTCTATGGAATACGGCATGGACGTGAGCCTTCCCATTTATTCAGGAGGTCTCGGCATCCTTTCAGGCGATCACATGAAGACATCTTCGGACTTAGGGTTGCCGTTGGTAGGCGTGGGGCTTCTCTACCGGCAAGGCTATTTCGTGCAGAAGCTCAACGCCGACGGCTTCCAGCAGGAATCCTACCCGGAAAACGACTGGTACAACATGCCGGTTGAGAAAAAAGTTGACAAAAAGGGGGAGCCTGTCAAGATATGCGTTGATCTTGCCGGACGGAACACCGTCGCCCAGATTTGGGAGGTCAAAGTCGGGCGTTCCTCACTCTTCCTCCTTGACACCAACATTGATGAAAACGCCCCGGATCTCCGCGACATCACCGCGGCGCTCTATGGCGGCGACAAGGAAACCCGCATCCAGCAGGAAATCCTGCTCGGCATAGGCGGCGTCAGGGCGTTGCGGGCGCTCGGAATCAATCCGGCGGTAACGCACATGAACGAAGGACACTCCGCGTTCCTCGGTCTTGAACGTATGCGCGAGAGCATAGCGGAAAAAGGATTCAGCTTTGACGAAGCCCTCGAAGCCGTTTGGCCCACTAATATTTTCACCACCCATACGCCGGTGCCGGCGGGAAACGAACGCTTTGACATTGGGCTTATGGAAAAATATTTCAAGAATTGGACGCACATTCTTGGCGTTTCATGGAAAGACTTCCTCGCGCTTGGACGCATCAACCCCGATGACGACAACGAGACGTACTGTTTGACGGCGCTTGCGCTGAAGCTCGCCGCATACGCGAACGGCGTTGCGAGACTGCATGGCGTTGTGTCCCGCGCCATGTGGAAAGATCTGTGGCCCCAGCTTCCGCTTGATGAGATTCCCATTCACCACGTCACCAATGGCGTACATCCCCGTACATGGCTTTCCAATGACATGAAAGATCTGCTTGACCGGTACTTTGGCCCCCGTTTTGAGGATGTGCCGAGCGATCTTTCAATATGGAACACAATAGATCATATTTCCGATGAAGAACTGTGGCGGACGCACGACCGCCGCAGGGAGCGGCTTGTGGCTTTTGTACGCAACAGGATAAAGTTGCGCATGGCCCACACCGGCGAAAGCGAGCGCCGCATCCAACAGGCGGAAGACGCGCTCTCCCCGTATGCGCTCACCCTGTGTTTCGCCCGCCGTTTTGCGACCTACAAACGCGGCAACCTGTTGCTGCGAGATCCGGAGCGCCTGTTGCGGCTTGTTAAAGACAACGCCAGACCCATCCAACTCATTTTTGCGGGAAAAGCCCATCCCCATGACCTGCCCGGCAAGGATCTCATCCGTGACATCATACACTTTGCGGAAAAATACGATGTTACGAGCCGCATCGTGTTCATAGAGAACTATGACATGACGGTAGCCAAGTACCTCACGTCAGGCGGAGACGTATGGCTCAACACGCCGCGCCGCCCCCTCGAAGCGTCCGGCACGAGCGGCATGAAAGCGGCCATAAACGGCGTACTCAACTGCTCCATCAAAGACGGCTGGTGGGACGAAGCCTACACTCCGGAAGCCGGCTGGGCTATAGGACAAGGGGAAGAATACGCCGACACGCTCTTGCAGGATGATATTGAAAGCAAAGCCTTGTACGATCTGTTGGAACGGGACATCGTTCCCCTATTCTACCAGCGCGGACGGGACGGACTGCCCCGGGAGTGGATCAAAAAAATGAAGGCGAGCATGAAAGAAATCGGACAATCCATGTCCTGCCACCGCATGCTCATGGGTTATTCAAACAACTTCTACTTTCCGGCGTTAAAGAATTATAAGGACATGGTGAGAGACAACTTCGCCGACATAAAATCGCTCGCCACGTATCTTGTAAAACTCAGACAAAACTGGCGGCGGCTTGGCATCTCCCGCATTGAGTCTAACGCAAGACCGGTGATGCAACGCGGGGATTCCCTGACGGTAACCGCGTTTATCGAGTTGGGCGGGCTTATACCGGACGAGATTCAGGTGGAGTTGTACCACGGCGCAATGTCAAGCGGCGGTTTTATTGTAAACGCCAGACGTTCGCCCATGAGAGCGATAGGGCATGACGGATCGATTTTTGAATATCAGGTGAAGATTGAATGCGCCAATACGGGTATGCAGGGACACACCGTACGTCTCCTGCCAAAGCATAACGCTTTGATTCATCCGTATCGTACGGGTCTTATTAAATGGGCGTAACTTGTCTCCTACGAAGTGGCTTTTACATTACATGGGGAAAAAGCGGCTGAACCTCCTTGCGGGGTTGGTCTTGTCCGCTGTTTCCTCAGCGACGATCATCATCAATCCTATGCTCTCGCAGCGTCTGATTGATGATGTGGTGCTTCCCCAAAATACGGAGCCGTTGCTCCGTATTTTGGGGATTATGTTGATTGTACAGGTTCTACGCTTGAGCCTGCGCTATCTCATGATTGTCATATTGGAATTGAACAGCACAGATATGATGACAAACATAAGACAGCGCATGTACGACATTATACAGGATCAGGACTACAAATTTCTCGATCAGTTTCGTACCGGCAACTTGATGACCCGTATGACAAGCGATCTTGAGATGGCGCGTCACTCTCTTGCGTGGGTTTCTTCTCAGGTGGTGGACTCGATCTCTTTGTTCGGGTCGGCGCTTGTTTTCCTGTTGTTTGTCAACTGGAAACTCGCGCTGTGCCTTGCGGTGACAACGCCCGTCATTTTATTTATAAGCTGCCGTTTTATCAGGCGGTTTCGTCCCCGCACCATGCTTCTGCGTAAAAAGCTCACCGAGTTGAGCGCCAAGGTGATGGAAAATATCGGAGGCAACCGCGTTGTCAAAGCGTTCGCCCGCGAGGAGTACGAGAAAGAGCGGTTTGAGCGTCATAACGCCGATTACCGCGACACGAGTTACGACAACGCCGTCATATCCGCGAAGTACCAGCCCTTGCTGGATATGTTGAGCCAACTGCTGCCGGTCATCACCCTTATCGCGGGCGGTCTCTTCCTCATTGACGGCAGCATGACGCCTGGGCAGTATTTGGCGTTCTCCTCGCTGACTTGGGCTTTATCAAACCCCCTGCGTATGCTCGGCATGCTTCTTGCCGATTTGCAGCGCTTTCATGCCGCCGCGGCCATGATCATTGAGGTGTTCGAATCAAAGAGCGGCATTGTGGACAAGCCCGGCGCCATTAAGCTCATCCGTCCGTGCGGACGCATTGAGTTCAAACAAGTGTGTTTTTCCATTGACGGAAACCCGATTCTTGAAGACATTTCTTTTAAGGCTGAACCGGGTCAAACCATAGGCGTCCTGGGCGGCACGGGCGCGGGCAAAACTTCGCTCATCAATATGTTGCTGCGCTTTTATGAACCGACAAGCGGCGTAGTGTCGCTTGACGGAGTGAGCGTCGACAAGTACACGCTTTCCTCTCTGCGCAGGCGCGTGGGGCTTGCCATGCAGGA
This sequence comes from Treponema sp., assembly GCA_031279555.1. GTDB lineage: Bacteria > Spirochaetota > Spirochaetia > Treponematales > Breznakiellaceae > JAIRKH01. The sequence goes on from JAITIK010000185.1 coordinate 5,083, forward strand.
TGTGTTTCTTTTCTCCGATTCGGTTGAAGGCAACATTTCCTATGGAAGACCCGATCTTGATCACGATTCTATACGCACACGGGCTGTCCAGGCGGATGCCGATGGTTTCATCAGCGCGATGGAAGACGGCTACAACACCCTTGTGGGAGAGCGCGGCGTGGGGCTGTCCGGCGGACAAAAACAACGCATCTCCCTTGCCCGCGCTCTTGCGGTGAAACCGGCGGTTCTCATTCTCGATGACACCACGTCGGCGGTTGACAGTGAAACCGAGCGGTACATTCAGGAGCAACTTCGCCGCCTTGACTTTCCCTGCACCAAAATCATCATCGCCCAGCGCATCAGCAGCTTTCGGGGCGCGGACCTTATTCTCGTCATGGACAAGGGGCGCATCATTGAGCGCGGAACGCATGAAGAGTTGCTTGCGAACAAGGGCTTCTACCACTATATCTGGACGTTGCAATATGGCGTAGACGGCTCCGCTGGCGGCTTGGAATAGCCACGGCTATTCCAAGTTCAGGGGGCAAGATATTCTTTCTATGATTAAACAACGCTATTTATTCTATAAATGAATCTCCCCGCCCTTGAAGGGCGGGTGTCTTGTACGTGGCGCTTTATGTACGAGGTTCGGCGAACCTTCGGTTCGACTGTACGGAAATTATGCGCCTGTGAGTCCCGCCGCCATTTTTTGTTGATGGATTTTTTATTAAGCGCGCTTGGATCACCCATCTTGATCCAAGCGGGTGAACCGCCTTGATCCAGGCGGATCAAACGCCTTGATCCATTCGGATCAAACACCATGATCCAAGCGGGTGAACAGCCTATATCCAGACGGATCAAACGCCTTGATCCAGGCGGGTGAACAGCCTTGATCCATGCGGGTGAACAGCCTTGATCCAGGCGGATCAAACACCTTGATCCATGCGGGTGAACAGCCTTGATCCATGCGGATCAAACACCTTGATCCAAGCGGATCAAACACCTTGATCCAAGCGGGTGAATAGCCTTAATCCAGACCGATCAAACATCTTGCTCCACTCGGATCAACATCTTGCTCCAGACGGATCAACATCTTGCTCCAGACGGATCAAACGCCTTGATCCAAGCGGGTGAACCGCCTTGATCCAAGCGGATCAAACATCTTGCTCCAGACGGATCAAACGCCTTGATCCAGGCGGATCAAACACCTTGATCCAGGCGGATCAAACGCCTTGATCCAAGCGGGTGAACCGCCTAGATCCAGACGGTTCAAACATCTTGCTCCAAGCGGATCAAACACCTTGATCCGAGCGGGTGAACAGCCTTGATCCAGGCGGATCAAACGCCTTGATCCATGCGGGTGAATCGCCTTGATCCAGACCGATCAAACATCTTGCTCCACTCGGATCAACATCTTGATCCAAGCGGGTGAACCGCCTTGATCCAAGCGGATCAAACACCTTGATCCAAGCGGGTGAACCGCCTTGATCCAGACGGATCAAACGCCTTGATCCAGGCGGATCAAACGCCTTGCGCTTATTGACCGGCTCGCCCCATTCCCGCTTTCTAACAAGCGCAGTCTACTAGATATAATGCGCCGCGTAGATTATAATAAGATATTGAAATACGTACGTAATGAAAGAAAAGGAGCGACCCATGACAAAAAAAATGAAAAGAACGGGCGCCGCGCCGCGCATGACGTTATGGATCGGGGCGGCTCTTTGCCGACAGAGCGCGAGGTTTCCCGATTTTCCCGCCGGCGGGTTCGGATGTGGAAAAGCCATGACGCTGGCTGATATGGCGTTGATGAAGCTGAACAAACTCACCTCCATGCGGTTCGCCAACGCGCTGGATGGGAAGGCTATAGCGGAGGCGCGGGTGGAAATACCCGGCGCCGGCGGCTTTGTTACGGCGATCAACAACCGGCATTCCATTTCAGCCGGATTGGACGGAGTGTTCCGGTTCGCGCTGGATTGGGGGAAAAGCCCGCCGGCTTCTTTACGCCGCGTTCACCGCGAAACGAAGAAAATGCCGGAAGAAACCTCGCAACCGCCGGCGAATGTGACGGAGATCGCATAACGTATGGATTATCCGCGATTGATTCATTTTACACCCCGTCCTGATTCAAAGGGGCGGATAAAACGGACGCTCGATGCATGGTACGCCTCCCGTCTGGCGGTTATTGTTGAAAGCGTCATTATCGGGTTGGCCGCCGGTTTCGTGATCGCCGGCTTCCGCTTCGCGTTGCGTCAAGCTGACAGCTTCCGTCCGCGGCTGTATGACGCGCTCAAAACGTTCCCCGCCTATTGGACGGTTTTGTGGGCGTTTGCCCTTGCGGCGCTCGGCGCGGCGCTTGGACTGGCGGCGCGCCGGTTTCCCATGATAAAGGGCAGCGGCATCCCACAGATCAAAGGCAGCCTGACGGGGCGGATGGCGCTTGCGTGGGCGCCGGAGTTGCCGCTGAAACTCATCACCGGCATTGCGGGACTCGGCGCGGGGCTGTCGCTTGGACGGGAAGGCCCCTCAATTCAGATCGCCGCGTATGTGGGCATTGGAATTCTCACCCTTTTCAGACGCCCCCGCGCGGAGCGTAAAGTCCTTGTCAGCGCAGCCGCCGCGGCAGGTCTTTCCGCGGCGTTCAACGCGCCCCTCGCGGGCGTCCTTTTCGCGCTTGAGGAGATGCGATTGCGTTTTTCGCCGCTTTCTCTGGCGTGCGCGATGGGATCTTCCATATCAGCGGCGGCGGCGGCCAGTTTCTTTTTTGGACAGGCGCCGGTTTTCGATTTCCGCTATGTCGCCCCGTTGCCCTTGCGCCATATCCCGTGGATAATCCTGTTGGGCATACTCTGCGCGTTGCTGGGGGATGTTTTCAAACGCTCGCTGTATCTTTCTCAAGACTTTTATCAGAAACTCCGTATCCATCAAATTATCCGCCCTATTTTGCCATTGCTGCTCTCCATTCCGCTCGGTCTTTACCTGTATGACAGTACCGGCGGCGGGCATACTGTAATCGAATCGCTTTCCATAGAAAACCGCACCCTACAAACGTTGATGACGCTCTTTGTGGGAAAGCTGCTTTTTACGGCGGTTAGTTACGGTTCCGGCGCGTCGGGAGGCATTTTTCTGCCGCTTCTTACCTGCGGCGCGCTTCTAGGCGACCTATCGGGCGATTTGCTCTACAAGTCCGGTTTTATTGCAGACGGGCAAAACTTGAATTACATGATTCTTGGCATGGCGGCTTTTTTCTCGGCTGTGGTAAAAGCTCCGGTAACTGGCGTGGCGCTCATTTTGGAGATGAGCGGCAACTTCAACCACTTGGGCAGTCTTGTACTCGCAAGCCTCGCGGCGTTTGTCACCTCGGAACTCATCGCTTCGCCTCCGGTGTATGCCGCGCTTTTGGAGCGGATGCTGGCGGGGCTGAGAAAAAGCGGGAATGCCGCCGGATGAGCGGCATCCGCTTTCAAACATGGTAAAAACACGTCTAGCATGAGCCAAGCTATGATCCATCCCGCAACGCAAACTCCGCGCGTTAGTCTCACCCTGCGCGTCATCCACACGCGCGCGTGGCAGCCTCGCGCAAGAGCGGCGGAGTGTCAAACCTTCGCCGCAAATGAAAACTGTCCGCGGATTGCGCTGATTTAACGGATTAAGAATATTTCCACATACATGAAACATCTGCAATCTGCGGACGTTAGCAAGGAACTAGTTATAACGCTCCATTCGAGATATACTAGAGGCGTTAAGGGAGCGCGTTGGCAACGCGGGTTCCGGCGCCCCGTTCGGCGGCGGCGGCCGTCAGGGTGTATATGACAATCGCGCTTATACACCTTCACGGCTCCGTCTTCGGGGAACGGGCGCCGGCGGACGCGCGCGGCATCGTTCAAAAGCAGATCGCGCCGGTGAACATGATAGGACAGTAAAAAGGCGCGTTTCCAAGAGGAAGTATGAAGAAATGAAAAAAGCCGGCAAACAGACCGAAACGCAGGATCGGCGCAACCGCTATGATGTCGATGAATACCTAGATGAAAAAATATCATTGGCGAATTTCAAGGGTTGCATCAAATATTTAGTCAGGGTCAGGTGGCGTATGCTTCTCGCCTTGTCGTTGAGCGTCTCAAGCAGTCTCATCGGGCTTATGGGGCCGCTGTTCATACAGCATGCCCTTGACGTTTCCATACCCAACAAGGATGTTCGGGAGCTTTTCATTATGGCTCTCTTTGTAACGGGTACGATAGTCGTCAGCATCGTTTTTGGGACTATGAGAAATCTGCTCGTAGCGAAGGCGGGGCAGACCATCATCCACGACATACGCTACGATCTCTACGCGCATTTACAGAAACTGCCCTTTTCCTATTATGACAGCCGTCCGCACGGGAAAATTTTCGTCCGCGTTGTGCCGTATGTGAATAGCGTGTCAGACGCGCTTTCAAACGGCATCCTGAACTTTGTCGTGGAATTGCTCAACATCGTTTTCATCATTTTCTTTATGTTCAAGGTGAGTCCGCAACTTGCAAGCGTAACCATTACAGGGCTTCCCATACTCGCCTTCTTCATGCTGCTCACCAAGACAAGGCAGCGCAGGGCGTGGCAACGGGTGTCCAACAAAAACTCCAATATCAACGCTTATGTACAGGAATCCATTGACGGCGTAAAGGTGACGCAGGCTTTCGGACGGCAGGAGCGCAACAGCGGCATTCTCGCGCGGCTTGCGAAAGAACGCAATATCGAGTGGATGCGGGCGATCTACATCAGCAACTCGGTATGGTTCACTTCGGAAACGATCAGTCAGCTCGTGTTTTCGCTGGTGTACATTTGCGGCGCGTACTGGATGCGCCCTGTGGCGAGTTTCGGCATGCTCCTCGTTATGGGCAATTACGCATGGCGTTTCTGGCAGCCCATCATCAATCTTGCGAATATTTATAATACGTTTGTTACGGGCATGAGCTACCTTGACCGCATCTTTGACGCGCTCGCCGAACCGGTGGTGATCGAAGACGCGCCCGATGCAAAGGAATTGCCCCGAATTCGGGGGCATGTCGCCTTTGAAAACGTGAGCTTCAGTTACGACAAAGAACATCAGGTGTTGAAAAACGTGTCCTTTACCGCGGAACCGGGCGAAAGCATCGCCCTTGTGGGTCCGACGGGCGCGGGCAAGACGACTATTGTGAATCTGCTCTCACGGTTTTACAATGTCGAGCGGGGCAGGATACTCATCGACGGGTTTGACATTATGAAGCTGACTATACCGTCCCTACGCGGGCAGATGGGCATCATGCTCCAGGACAGTTTTATTTTCACCGGTACTATCGCCGACAATATCCGCTATGGCAAACTCGACGCCACCGATGCGGAAGCGCGGGCCGCGGCGGAGCTTATCGGCGCGAATCTCTTTATTGAGAAACTCCCCCAAGGCTATGAAACCGTTGTTACGGAACGGGGCGGCGGTATAAGCCACGGCGAAAAACAGCTTCTCGCCTTCGCCCGCGTCTTGATTTCTGACCCGCGGATACTCATCCTTGATGAAGCTACGAGCAGCATTGACACCGGTACGGAACAGCTTGTGCAGGAAGGCATCAAAACGTTGATGAAGGGGCGCGCCTCGTTCATAATAGCGCACCGGCTTTCAACTATCCGGGACTGTTCGCGCATCATGTTCGTCAATAACGGGGAAATTATCGAAAGCGGACATCATGAGGAACTCATGGCAAAAAAGGGCGCATACTACCAGCTTTGCGTGGCGCAGTATGGGGACATGGAGTCGTAACCAGCCGCTCCTTAGAGACGGCGCGGAATAGCCCGCAGGCGCACTAAGACGCGATTCTTTTTTCGCAATCAAACGCGCCTGTTTCTGCTTGGGCTATGCCGGCGCCTACTTGCCGGCCTCTATTTCGGCGTCGCTTTTCCTGATGTATTCGGGAGCGGACAGGGGATTTTTTTCAATATAGCGAGGCGCAAGGGCGAGCAACTCCTTCGCATAACCGTGGCGGCGATCTTTTAGACAACACCCATCAAGACGCAGCCTTTCCGCCGGCAGATAGCGCGCCAACTCCTCATAGAGCGGCGCCGCGTCAACGCCGGTCAGTAGTATCGGGCTTTCAAGCGCGGCGGAGGAATCCGCTTCGGCAATACATGCCGCAATACGCTCAACGCCCGCATCCATATCGTCCGAGAGCCGGACGCCCTTTTCAAAAAGCGCCGTAAAATACGCGCGTTTCCTCGCGTCAATGGCCGGCGCTACATAGCCATTCCACTCTCTGCGAGAGTACGCCATGCAGTCCAGCGTGCCAACCGCCGCCATCGCAACGCCGAAAGGCAGGCAAAGCCCTTTCGCAATCGAATATCCTATCCGCAATCCCGTGAAAGAACCTGGCCCCTTCATACAGGCCGTCATATCCAAGTCTTTGCTTTGCATGCCCGACTTGGAAAGGAGCAGATCAACGGCATCCATGATGATTTCAGAATGTCTGTTGCCGGCGTCCGCTTCAAAATACCATGCGTGTTCCCCATCGGAAAGCGCTATTGACAAAACCGGCGTCGCCGTATCAAGGGCAAGTATCTTCATAGTTTGGCGGTATCCGCGCGGCGGCGTCCGCTAATTCTCCGCCCGCCGTTTTCCAACGTCTCTATGTCAATGAAAACAGCGTCTTTCGGAATGGACGCGGGGATTCGCTCGCTCCACTCGATAACGGCGACGCCATCGCCATAGAGGAATTCCTCCGCGCCTAACGCGGCGAAATCGTCATCGTCATTGAGGCGGTAGGCGTCTATATGATAAAGAACCGCCTTGCTCCCATCCGCCCATGTTCCCTCGTATTCGCTTATAATGGTGTAGGTGGGGCTTGTCACCGTCTCGGAGACGCCGAGTCCCGCGGCGACGCCTTTTGTGAAACAGGTCTTCCCCGCGCCTAAACCGCCGCGCAAAGCCACAACGCTTCCCACGTCCAGCAACAGGGACAGAGAACGCCCGCACTCTTGAGTTTCTTCTTCCGAAGATGAGACAATGTCAAAGGGGAGGGAGATTTCCATTGGCATCAAGTTTGTCAATATGTTTCTTCAATTCCTTGATAATGGGTATCAGCGGGTAATCAACAGGCTCCGCGATGGTAATCAAAATTTCTTTTTGACCGGTCGGTTTTATTTCGATAGAAAAATCAATTTTCCGTTCAACGGACTTATTGATTAACTCCATGATAGCAATACCTGAATAATACATTCGGTAATAAATCGGGACATCTTTTCTAACAATATTTTTTATTTCAAGTATTTGCATATATTACTCCTTGCCGATCATAAGAAACTGTCATTTGCTCGCGCCATGAGAATCGCGCCGATCTCTGCGACGGTTTAAAGTCCGCGTCACATAACGCGCTATATGACAGGCGCCAGACTTCCGGCATACATACGTTCCTCTTGAACGCGATGGCGTCTTCTCTGAAAACACGCCGTTTCCCACACAAACGAGTGTATGGCGGCCATTTTACAGTTTATTCGAATTTTAAAATCAAAAACCACCGCGTTTAAGACATTACCGGATTTCTGGAGCATCTTTAATTTATATGCGCTCTATGCCGCATCTCTTCTTTCTTGATCTTTATCATCTGTCAAAGATATGACATATAATAATAGCATTATCATCGGAATATAACAAGGGTATCTTTAATGTATTGGAATGCGTCCGTCGCGCCGCGCGTTCCGCAACGCTTGACTTGTACCGCAAACCGCTCTATACTTGCAGCGTATCAACGCGCGTTGACACGCTGCAGTCGCGTCCGGCGACGGCGCATCCCGCCTTTTTAGAGGTTTTTAGAGGAGTATGTTATGCCGATTAGTTTTGATCAAGAAAACAAAGAATTTCATCTGTACAACAGTTCTTTGAGCTATATTATCAAAGTTCTGTGTACCGGCTCTGTTGGGCAAGCGTACTGTGGCGCGCCGCTTGCGCCGTACCGCTTCCATCCTTTCTTGGCGGCGGCAGCTTCAGGCGACGCTTTTCAGCCTGATAAATCCACCACGCGCTTTGAGTATCCGGCTTTTGGAACAGGCGATTACCGGACGCCCGCTTTTGTTCTCCAACTCCCGGACGGCTCCACCGTAACGGAGCCGGTGTATCACAGCCACGCGCTGTATGCCGGAAAGCCGGCGATTCCAGGATTGCCGGCGCTGTACGCCGAGCGTACCGGCGAAGCCGACACCTTGGAGCTAACGCTCTCCGACGCGCCTTCCGGTCTGCGCATTATCCTGTACTACACCATTTTCGCAGACCTGCCGGCAATCGCCCGGCGCAGTCGTTTTGCTAATGAAGGGAACGAGCCGCTGTTTTTGCGTAAAGCTATGAGTCTTAGCCTTGACCTGCCGGACAGCGACTGGCGCATGATTAGCGTTGCCGGCGCGTGGGCGCGTGAATTTCAGATAATCGAAAGCCCGCTTGTTTTCGGCTTCCACGGCGTGAAGAGCTGCAAAGGCAATTCCGGGCATCAGCAAAATCCCTTCCTGCTTCTCAAACGGCCTACTGCCGGCGACTGTTCCGGCGAAGCGCTCGGTTTTAGCCTGTTATACTCAGGCAATTTTACCGCCGCCGTAGAAGTCGATAGCTGTAGTTCAAGCCGGGTTCAGCTTGGCGTCAATGATGAGACCTTTTCATGGAAACTGGAAAAAGGCGCCTCTTTTGATACGCCTGAAGCTGTACTGGCGTATTCCAGAAACGGTCTTAACCATCTGTCACAGGTGTTCCATAGCTTGTACCAAAGCCGGCTTGTTCGAGGAATGTGGCGTGATAAAGAAAGACCAGTGCTGCTAAACAACTGGGAAGGGACGTACTTCAATTTCACCGAGCGAAAACTCCTTGATATGGCGGCGGTCGCCAAAGAACTCGGCATAGAATTGTTTGTACTTGATGACGGCTGGTTTGGGCGGCGCGACAGCGACACTTCTTCTTTGGGCGATTGGTTTGCCGATACCCGCAAGCTCCCTTCCGGCATTGCCGGCCTTGCGGAAAAAATTACCGCTCTGGGCTTGCAATTCGGCTTGTGGATAGAGCCAGAGATGATCAGCAAAAAGAGCCGGCTCTTTGAACAGCATCCTGATTGGGCGGTCGGCGCGCCAGGGCGCTCTCGCACCGAACAGCGCCACCAGTACGTACTGGATATGTCAAGGCGGGAAATTGTCGACTATATATTCACGGTTATTGCAAAGGTCATCGCCTCCGCGCCCATCTCCTACATTAAGTGGGACATGAACCGGTCTATCACCGAACCCTTCAGTCTCGGCCTTGCGCCGGATCGTCAAGGCGAATTCTTTCACCGGTACATGCTTGGAGTCTATAATCTGTACGAACGCTTGACTAAGGCTTTTCCCCACATACTCTTTGAGTCCTGCGCCAGCGGCGGCGGAAGGTTTGATCCGGGCATGCTTGCCTTTGCGCCGCAAGCGTGGCTCTCGGACAACACCGACGCGGTGGAGCGACTTAGGATACAGTCCGGCGCAAGCTTGGTGTATCCGCAAAGTTCGTGGGGTTCCCATGTCTCGGCTGTTCCCAATCACCAAACCGGACGAAAGATCGCCCTTAGCTTTCGGGCGATGGCCGCCTTCTTCGGCGCCCTCGGCTTCGAACTGGACCCTACGGAGCTTTCCCCGGAAGAAAAACAGCAGATCATGACGTACATCGCCTTTTACAAAGCGCATCGGAAGACCTTTCAATACGGACGCTTTTTCCGCCTCGCCTCGCCTGATCCCGCCTTTTACACAGCTTGGCAAGTGTCTTCAGAGGAAGAAAGCGTGGCCGGTTTTTACAAATTGCTGGCGCAACCAAACCGCCCGCCTGTCAGACTGCGCCTCGCCGGTCTCGATCCTGAGCTTTTATACAGCGTTTCACTCTGGGAAGAAGGCGGCTTTGAAGCGAACGATAAAACCTATAATTGCGGCTTGCGTGGCGGCGATGAGCTTATGTACGCTGGACTGCTGCTTGACACTACGTATGTTACAAAGCGGGGAGATTTTTTTGGGGAGCTTTTTATTATTAAAAAAACCGGCGCGCAATAGCCGCGTTAGTTGCGCTGAATCGTAGACCATGAGGTATAATCATGCGCCCAAGCGCCCGCATAAGCGCCGCCCACTTCTCATATTTTTACATCTTCTCCGCCACATCTTTCAGTGTTGAATATAACGACACGAGGCGCGGCGCCATTTCATATTCCGCCAAATCTCCGGTCAGCACAGTGTCTTTCGCTTCATAAGCCGACAAGAGTTCATTAAGCGCATTGGTGAAATCGTCAATAAACCGGGTCAAAGGAACGGAATCTATAGCAATGGCGTCTATTTCAAGACCGGTTTGTTTCAGCAGGGACAACAATCTCAAGAGTTTTTCCGTGACATGGGAGAAAAGCCGCGTGGTTTCCCAAGCCCTCTTGTCTTTGCCGGTCTGCAAGTCAAGGGGCAGGTCTTCCAACCGTGAAACGATTTCTGACACCAACACGCTGCAGTTGAGAATTTCCCGCTTCGGCTCCTCAAACTCCCTCGCCCGTTCCTCCAGCAGTTTCAAGGCGCCGATTGGGGAAAGCCCTTCGCCCGCTAAACTGGCGTCAACGGATGTCGCAATATCCCCTAGTTGCTCTTTAAGAAAGTTAGCCGCCGCGCTCGATTCAAAGTCGGCTCTTATCATTTTTTTCTCTTCAAAGGAGGCGTTTTCCGAGGCTTCCAATGCGGATTTTGCGCTCATAAGCGCTTCAAACGCGAAATCCCGCAATGAAGAGATGCGTATATTGACTGATTGGAACCCGCTTAATTCCCGTTCAAACGCCGCGGGAATGTCTTCAACCTGAAGAGGTTCGGCGTCCAGTATAACGCCGCTGATACGGCTGCCCGTACCGTCAAGCCAGTTTTCTATGCCCGCAAGCAAATCGCCTATAGTTTTTTCGTTTTCAAGGATAATGCCGGCGTCTTGTCCATTAATGAGTATTTCCATATCATCTGCCGCCATTGCTGTTTTGCCGGCTGAAATTTTCCAAAGAGTTTGACATTTGCTCCATCCGGTTATAGGCGTTCTCCATCTGGCTGTATTGCATGCGCAACGCGGCTTCTTTTTCCGCAAGCTGCTTGTCTAACGTCGCTATGCGTTGCTCATCCGCCTTAATGCGGGAATCAATGGTCGCGGTTCTTATAAAGATAAGCCCGCCGCTTTCCACATAGGGTTTGGTAAAGCTTTCGAGCGAGTACGCTACGCCGCTGTCAACGATAAGGTCGCCATTGGAGTCAAAACCGAAAAGCTGTTGCAGTCCGGCAAGGTTCATTTCCAAGGCTTCGTCAAATTTCTTTTCGTCAATTTCAAGGTAGCCCCGCAAACGGGACGGATCATAGCCGCCGCCGCTCATGCGCATATCAGTGCCAATGCCGTATTTGGCAAGCATCTCCGTTCCGGTTGCGGTGGGATACGGCGACGTAACGGCGTTCTGCACGGCGTTTTTATATTGGGTCAAGGTAGAATCCCCGGCGAACGCGCCCATACGGTTGCGCATCGCCTCTTGCTCTTCTTCCGATAAATAGGAAAGTTCCTCCACAATGCGGTCGTCGTTACGGGTAAGGACATTTATTTCCGCCATGACTCTGTTGTAATTGCCTACAAAACTAATGATGGCGTTTTTTATGGTCTCTCTGTCAGCTTCAACCGCTATGCGTACCGGCGTCTCGGATGGTTTCTTTACCGTTATGGTGATGCCGGGCAGAAGGTCGTCAATGGTGTTGTTTACGCGAGACACATTGATTCCGTCCATAGAGACAACCGCGTCTTGCGCAACGGAAACAGGATTCACCGGCTTATAGTTGATGGGATCGCTCGGATCCATGATCTGAATGCGCCGGATCGATACGTCGCGATGTGTATTCTTATTGACGATGTTGAGAGAAACAGCGGTCTTGCCGCTCTCGGAATCAGGAATCTGAAAAGAAGCCCGCGTAAAGTCGGCTGCATCTTCTATCGGCGCAAGCTCAATACTCGTACCATCCGAGAAAGTCAAGGACAACACGTTCATATCGTCAATACGCTCAGGCGGTTCAGGCGGTTTCCATTCAGGAATGGGAACCGAAGAGGGCGCGCTGTCAATGACAATGCCGTTGAATGTTACAGAACCCGTCTTGGGTATGGAGGGACCGGGCGGAGGTTCCACTTTAGGCGGAGGCTCAGTCGGAAGGACTTTTACAGCCGTCTCAAAAAAGATCGTCAATCCCTGGCTTACGACCGTGTTATCAGGAAAAGCTATGGAAGCGCCGCCTGTCGCGTTTACTTTGAGGCTGTCATTGTCAAGAGAGACCAATTGCGCCTCAACCTGTTCTCCGGGTTGTCCTGCGTCTTGTACAACATCATCTGCGCTAACGAGCGTTATGGCGACATCTTGCAAGTTGATCTGTTGTTCCAATATGCCGCTTTTGAGCGCCATATCTAACGCCGCGCCGGAGAAAACAAGCTTGTTCTCCCCTCCACTGATTTTTGATTCGATAAGGAGGGACTTTTTTCCGCTCTGCACCGTTACAAAACTTGCCTCTATCTTGCCTTTGCCTCGCCGGTTAAGGGCATCGACAAACTCTTTGAGAGAGCCGCCCTTGAAATCAAACGAGATATGTTCTGGCCCTGAATCAAAGGTATAGGTACCCGCTTCTACTGTAAACGAATCATCCAAAGGCGGGGAAAGAAACCGGTCCGCCTGCGCAATTTGCTTGACCGTGAATTCTTTTGTCTGGGGCGCGGTTTGGCGTACTGCGATGCCTGTCAACACCGAAGCGTCAGAAGAGGTAATAATTCGGTCGTTAAAGGGGTTTTGAAAGGAATAAAGCTGACGGGCGCTGTCCCGCAGGGAAACCATGCGTCTGTTTACATCTTGCCAATAGGTTTTTTGCGCTTGTAACTGTTCTTTTTCCTGCTCTGAGCGATCCCGCGGGATGCGCTCTATTTTCATGAGACCTTCTACGATTCTATCGGTGTTAAACCGGCTTGAAACGCCGGGCATGTAAACATCTGACACTACATCAACTCGTCAAATAAACCGCCTAAGGTTTCTTTGATTTTACTATGAACTCTGCGCAATTCTTCCGGCGGCAGGATATTCACCACTTTGTTAGTTTCAGGATCAATCACCTTGACGAGTATCTCACGGGATTTATGATCCACCGTAAATCTGAGTTTTTTACTCAGTGTAGAACTTATCCGTCCCAGATCCTTCGCCGCTTTGTCAACATCCAACGGCTCTACATTTTTCTTGGGTATGGATAAACTTGAATTATAATTTTTTGCCGCCGAAATTTTCGCCGCCCTAGTTAGAACTAACTGAGCGCCATCGCTTCCTTGCGTATACGCTGATATGTGCAGGTTCATAGCGTATCTCCTTTTATTTATTTCTTTTATTTTCGGCTATTTTTAACAAGAACTCAAGGGCAACTCTAAAAACGATGTTTTTAGAGTTGCCGGGCCTATAAAGAGACGACATCCAGAAGTCTCTTCACACATTTCAGTTTTTAATAAAAGCGGCTATAAAAGCTGCGCCGCCATCTGAGGTTGCGTATTAGCTTGCGCGAGAAGCGCGGTTCCAGTACGCGCCAGAATAGTATTTTTGGTGTACAACACGGTTTCAGCGGCGATATTGGTATCCCGTATGCGTGATTCCGCGCTTTGCAAATTTTCCGCCCCAATTTGAACGCCACCGAAAGCCATCTCAAGTCTATTTTGGAACCCTCCCAGATCGGCGCGTTGTTTGGAAACTATATGCAAAGCATCGTCCAGCATTTTAATAGCGCCGTTCGCTTCATCGGCGGATGTAAGCGTAAGACCTTCAATACCTAGCGCCTCTGCATTCATGTTTTCCACATAGAAACGCTCATTCTGGTTTTCATTGGCGCCAACTTGAATCTGCATAACTGTTGACGATTCTCTGCCGAATGCGCCGGTTAAAAGCGCCATCCCATTAAATTGGGCATGAGACGCGATCCGGTTCACTTCGTCAACAAGCTGGGAAACTTCAACTTGAATTTGCTTACGGTCATCTTCGGTGTAAATGCCGTTCGCCGCCTGCACGGAAAGCTCTCTCAACCGCTGTAAGATATCTTCTGTTTCCTGAAGATAGCCCTCGGTTGTCTGGATAAAAGACACGCCGTTCTGGATATTTCTATCCGCCTGATTCAAGCCGCGTATCTGACTTCGGAGTTTCTCGGAAACCGCAAGCCCCGATGCGTCATCGGCGGCTCTGTTTATCCGTTCTCCCGAACTAAGTTTCTCAATATTGCCGGTTATCCGATCTTGTACAATACCTAATGAGCGGTCGGCGAATTGAGCGCTTAAATTATGATTTATTATCATCATTTCCCCCCAATAATAACAAAAGGATCACCTGTCAATTTTTACTTGGCTAAAAGGTTATAACACCCAGCCAGTCAGCTTTTAACTGATCGAATAACGACCGGCTCACGCTAATCGCTATTCACTTGACAAGTGATCCCTCACACATTGCATACACCCCTCATGTAGACCGCGTGGCTCCGACTTGAAGACGGAGCCACGCGGGGGCTACGCCGCCCGGCTACTGAAGCAATTGAAGAACAGACTGGGACCTCTGGTTCGCTTGGGCAAGCAACGCGATGCCGGACTGGGACAGAATCTGATTCTTGGTGTAGGCGACAGTTTCCGCCGCAATGTTGGTGTCGCGGATGCGAGATTCGGAAGCCTGCAAGTTTTCCGCCCCAATGTCAATGCCGCGAATAGCATGTTCCAGACGATTCTGATATGCGCCGAGATCAGCCCGTTGTTTGCTGATAATCTTGAGGGCATCGTCAATGATGCCGATAGCGGCGTTTGCATCATCCGCGCTCTGGAGGGAGATTGACCCCTGATCGCCGCCAAGGTTGAGAGAATTTGCGGTTATTTCACCAATAAAGACCTGCTCACGCTGATCCATGTTGGCTCCAATATGAAGATACAGAGCTTTCGAGCCGCCCTCTTGGGCATAGCTTCCGGTAAGCAGGTTCAAACCGTTGAACTGGGCGTGAGAAGCAATGCGGTTCACTTCATCAACAAGCTGAGAAACTTCAACCTGAATCTGCTCGCGATCCTCTTCGGTATAAATGCCGTTGGCGCTCTGCACTGCAAGTTCGCGGAGGCGCTGGACAATGTCTTGGGTTTCTTGCAGATAGCCTTCAGTCGTCTGGATGAAGGAAATGCCATCCAAGGCGTTTGCGGATGCGCGGTTCAAACCACGAATCTGGCTGCGGAGTTTTTCAGAAACAGCGAGACCGGAAGCATCATCACCAGCGCGGTTAATGCGAAGACCGGAAGAAAGTTTCTCGATGTTTTTGTTAATAGAAGTTTGGGTAACACCCAAAGAGCGATCAGCAAACTGAGCGCTTAAATTATGGTTGATGATCATAATCATCCTCCCTGAAAGAATATGCCGGTAACATCCGTGCAACCGGCAGGGATTAAGACCAAAGGTCTTTTATTTCACCCCTTAATAATTATAAATATAACATTACTAGATTTTTTTTGCAAGCCTTCCATTTAATTTTTTTTACGAATTTTCTACATTTTACGTGTAAAACGCGCTGTTCTAACCTTTAAATTCCTTACTTAACGCACTTCAACACTCTATGGTATAGTTAAAAAACTTCACAGATGGAAACGCGCGCAAGACAACGCAGAGCGGCGCAAGGCGGCGGCCAATTGGCGCATCGCTTGCGAAGTTCGTTCCGCAAAAGGAAAATCGCGCATCTGCTGAGGAGGCGCAGGCGTTGCGCCCGCATTCCAATGAAGCGATCAGGTGGAAAATAATGTATAGTGGTGAAGAAAATGAAAAAACGGCGGATGTCGCAACGAACGCCGCGATTGATGGGAAGCGGACGTCCTCTCAGTTCACGGCGTTCGTTCCGTTGCGCAAGTCTACGATACATCTGGCAAAACGGGTGGCGCTGGTCGTCACCGGCGCCGCATTGATGGCTTTTAACATCAATACATTTGTGCATGCGGGCGAGCTTGTGCCAGGCGGCTTTACTGGTCTTACGCTGCTTATTCTGGAAGTGTTCTGGCAATTTTTTCATATATCTCTGCCTTTCAGCGTTGTACTCTACCTATTAAATGTGGCGCCAGTTCTCGTCTGCTTCAAACTCATTGAGAAGCGTTTCACCCTGCTCTCCGTACTGATGGTGTTTGTTTGCGGACTTTTGACGGATTGGATGCCAAAGTTGTTCATCGAGCTTATTCAACTGCACGATCCCCCTGCTTTCGGCGGTTTTTGGCGGCATTTTGAATGCGATGTCGATAAGCCTGCGCCTACTCGCCGACGCCACAAGCGGAGGCGCGGATTTTATCGCGGTTTTTATTTCCGAAAAATACGGCAAGGATGCGTGGAACTACATCTTCACGGGCAACTGCGTGATACTTGTTCTCGCCGCATCCCTCTTTTCATTAGATAAAGCGCTCTATTCCGTTATTTTTCAGTTTGCGACGACTGTTGCGCTTAGCTCTTTCTACCACAGGTATCAACAAAAAACCTTGCTCATTATTACCAGCAATCCGGATGAGATATACTATCTTATCCGCGATAAGACTCGGCATGACGCGACAGCTTTCAAAGGTGTAGGCATGTACCGTATGGCTGAGAAAACGCTGCTCTACTCGGTGGTCGCGGCAAACGAAGACGCATCTCTTACCGCCGCCATCAAAAAAATTGATCCGGACGCTTTCATCAACATATTAAAGACTGAGCAAATAAAAGGAAGATTTTACAAGCCTCCCAAAGATTAATGGCGCCGTCGGCGTCGCGTTTGCCTCCAAAAGAAACGCATTGCCTTTGACCGCCGGCTTATAGTATACTGATTGTGTGAATGACACCTTATCTTCATACAAAAACTGCCGCCTTTGTCCCCGCAAATGCGGCGTTGACCGTTCGGCTGGAAAAAAAGGCTTTTGCGGAGAAACCTCGGCGCTCCGCGTCGCCGCCGCATCCATCCACCGAGGAGAAGAACCTCCCATTACCGGAACTGGCGGCTCCGGCGTTGTCTTTGTGAGCGGTTGCGCTCTCCAGTGCGCGTTTTGTCAGAATTATCAGATTTCTCAACAAGGTATGGGCAGAACGGTGACCGAAGCTGAATTTGTACGGATATGCCTTGCGCTTCAAGAAAAAAACGCGGAAAACATCAACATCGTCACCGGAAGCCACGCGGCGCCGGCGCTTGCCGCCGGAATAAAAGCCGCCCGGAAACAAGGGTTGGTCATTCCGGTTCTGTGGAATTCTTCTGGATATGAAACGCTCGAAACCCTGTCTCCGCTTGAAGATGTGATTGATGGGTACCTGCCGGATTTAAAGACGCTTGATTCCGCGCTGGCGGAGCGCTTTTTCAAAGCCGCTGACTACGGCGAGGCGGCGTCTATGGCAATAAAAAAAATGCTGGAATTTCGGGATATGCGCTATGAGGGAGCCATTCTGCGTTCAGGCGTCATTGTACGGCACCTTGTACTGCCCGGACGCCTTGACGCTACGCGGGATGTCCTTCGCTGGTTTGCGGAAAACGCCATGGGAAAAGGTTTGCTTTCACTTATGACACAATACACGCCGGTTCGTAGCGGAGATATGCCCGACCGCTCCGTAAACGAAGCGGAATATGAGGTTGTTCTCAACTGGCTTGATGAATTCGGCATAGACGACGGTTTTTATCAAGAATTGACGCTGTCCGCAGATAGTGAGTGGCTGCCCGATTTTAAGCGCGTCAATTCTTTTTCGTCAGAGCTATCAACACCGGTCTGGCACTGGCGCGCGGGGTTTGTGTGAGGCAATGTTCACAGGCGCAAGCGTTGGAAGGAGTATCCCCCACATCGCCCTTCATATCCGCTTAAAGCGTATCTCGCAGATTCCGTCGCCTTTCGCAATGGTCTTTTGCAGATCAAGGACGCAGCCGAAACTCTCCGCTATGCCGCGGTCGCCCCACATGGCGAAATCGCAGAGCCGCGCCATTTCTTCTACGGAGCAACCCTGCTTTTGCCATGCGTTGACCAGCGGACAATAGTGAAAATCAACGTCAAAATTGTCATCCGTTACACGCTGGATTTTCATTTCAAAAATAAGTCTTCCAGGCAAGCCGAAGAGCTTTTTCTGCAAGGTTTTAAGGCTTGGTTTTCCGGCGCTGGCGCTTGCCGCGGTTTCGGCTATGGCCCCTCCCTGAAAAAGCCCGCACCGGCGTATGGCGTCTGGCGCAAATGCTTCAGGGGCAAAGCCTTTTTTCTTCGCTTCATCGCACAAAAGGTAAAGCCACAAAGCCCTATGCTCAAAAAAGTTTCGTAATTGCCGTATCAACCACGATTTGTTTTTAGGTTCATTTTTAACGGTCATACATCCTCCCTGGCAAAATGCCGGCGGCATTTTGCCGCTACACGTGAATTCCAATCGCCTCCCGAATCGAATCCACAAGAGACTTCCTGCCCTGTATTTTCCCCAACATTCCGGGCAGTTCTACAATGAGGGGATATTGAGCGCCAATCTGCCAGTCAATAAGTTTTTCACCAAGCCAATCGGCGACTTCCTGCGTCAAAATGAGGATGCGGCAGCCTTCAGTGGGAACAGCCGCGTTTGTCACTTCATCAAAACCTTCGGTGATGCGCCGAAACACACGGCGGGCTTCCGCTTCATTATTAGCGGCTACGCCGTCAATACCTACAAACTTGAAGCCCGTAACCAACTCCGGGTCGCCGATGAAAAAATAGTCCACAGACGGCTATAGAATGAGTATAAGCAGCCCAACCAGAAAGCCCCACAGACAGATTCCTTCCGCAAGACCGACAAAAGGCATGGCTTTTCCCGAAAGATCGGCGTTTTCGCTCATCGCGCCCATTGCCGCGGATCCAATTTGACCCACCGCAAGACCGCCGCCAATACAAGCGATACCCACCGCGACCGCCGCCGCGATGTACTTAACCGCCGAACCGGATCCTTGCTCCGCCGCCGCTTCTTCCTGAGCAAACGAACACACCGCAGCGACGGCAAACAGAACAAACGCAATAATAATCACCTTACATTTCATACAATTCCTCCTTAAAAAGATGTTGGATGTATATTCCCAGAGGAGTCCATTACCGCAACCTAAAAGGAGACTCTTTTAGGACGGTTGGAATTGGCGACGCCAATAAAAAATGACCCCACAGTTACATAATTTCATTCTAGTCGAACCGAATGTTCGCCGAATCTCATCAATGACACAACGCTTGCAAATACCCCGCGCTTGAATCGCGGCTTGAAGGGCGGAGAGGTTCATTCCTTACGGAACCTGAATGGAGCGAACCGTACGCCGGTTTCAGTAAAGAATTTGCTGAAAAATTCGTAATATTGAAGACGTGTAACCTGAATAGCCACGATCATCCCTTCAAGTACGATGATGATTCCGTTTCCAAAAATGATGACGACCAGTGAAAATACGGGCCCGAATGACGAACCACGCGACACAATGCCGGCCATGGTAAACGTAATGAATGATAGAACCGTATGAGACAGCGCGAAAGCCCCCACACGAAGGAAACTGACGCTGTTCGAGATATAACTGGAAAGCGTTTCGAGTATCTCTACGATCCCTTCTATAATAAAAACCATAAACCCTTCTTTGAGAATGGGGCGCTCGCCGGAAATAAGCCGCCCCAACGCCTTGCCAAAGAAAATGGCCAAAAGTGGGATTGCAAGGCACGGGATGTCAAACCAATGCAACCTGCCGTTCAAGATGATCCGCACCGCTATGCCGACGACGTACCAGAAGAACAATGCGCCGACAATTCCGGTTTTTGAAAAAAGGGCTTTTTCGTAATTTTTTTTGATCAACTGATTTATGATGTTAAAAACGAGGCCTGTGGAGTTGAGGATGACGCCCAACGCCAGCGTGAAGCCGAAGAAATAAAAGAGTTTGTCGAGGCTCCCCTTCTCAGGCATGAGGTGTAGAATTTTTGGAACGGCGCTCCAGCCAAAATACGCGCCGACAGGCGTATTGGCAAGAAAACCAGTGACAGCAAGAGTTGGCGCCTCCAGAAGCGTCTCGTTTGAGAACACCGCGCCATACAAAAGCCCCATGATCATTGATGATATCCCCACCGCGACAAGGGGGCCGCCAAAGTTTTTATAACTTCGCGTAAATTTTGAGTCCTTTTGTAGGAGAAGAAGCCCCACAAGCGACAGTACAAACCCCTGACCCACATCGCCGAACATGACGCCGAAAAGCAGGGTAAAGAACACGGCGACAAACAAAGTGGGATCTATCGCGCCATAAAGCGGCGCGCCGTAAGAGAAGACAAGCGGCTCAAAGCTCTTCACGAATTTGCCGTGGCTCAAGGCGGTGGGAACTTTCTCGCTTCCGTCCCGTACCGAAGGCACCTCGTCCGGGTTCAGGGTGCATATGCCGATTCTGCCGGACGTAATCGCAACAAGCTCTGCGGCAATGGAATTCAGACTATCCGCAGGCATCCAGCCCGTTAGAAGATACGTGCTTTTTGTAGCCACGAGTTTCTGTTTCACCTGTTCCGTGACATTTGCCATGGCGTAAGAAGCGGAGAGCGAGAGAAGGGGGCGCCTGTATTCACTGAGCATTTTGTTCTTTTCTTCTGTTATGGCTTCCAGGTTGCTTTCTGTGAGTTTTTGCCGCGATTCAAGGCTTGCAAGCAACTCCGCCGGTATGCCGAGATAGTCTTTTGGAATGGCAATGGGCGTGAACGACCGCTTTTTAAGCTCGGAATCCAAGGCGAAACGCCCGATACGGGAAGACGCCGCAAGTATTTTATCGTCATCCAGCGGGATGATCGCCGCCCTGTCCGAGAGGTTCTTTCTGACTTCACCCTGCCCTCTCACATCAAGCCGTCCGACGCGCAACGTCAGGTAAGAAAGCTGATCCAGTTCTGAAAATGGCGCGTTGAGCGCCGCAAACGCCTTCGCCTCCGTCAGAGCGTTTTCCAATTTCTGTTTCTCGTTCTTTTCTTCGGCTTCACGGGCGCGTAAACCGAGCGCATAGGAGCATATCTTTCCGCGCAAAATTTCATCGTCCGCAGTCGGTAGGCGGCTTGTCTCGTACGGTTCTGCCGGAAGTTCCAGCCCAAGATATGCGGCCGCTTCCCTGATTTCTTCAAGTTTTTCTTCTATATCATTGGCTTTCTTTTTTTCATTTTCTTCTAATTGCTGAAATTCCGCTAATTTTTCAGGACTCTCAAGCCTCTCGTCATTTATTACCGCTTGTTCCTCGTACTGTTCGGTGAACTGCATAAGGCTCCGCCTGCCCAGATATTCAACAACCGCGTCAATGTCTTTTTCAAGCGCCGTAAGTTCTACGCGCTTCATTCTCCGGGGCATGATCATGACGCCACCCCCAAAATTCCCAACGTTTCACGGCAGGACAAACCAAAGCCAAAGCCTTCGGCGATACTAGTGAGAAGGTCTTCTTCGGATTGCTTAAGGCGTATGAAACAGAACGCCGGAAGAAGCGAAAAAGGTTTGGCATGAAAACTTTGATAGGCGCATTTATAAAGATGCCGGGAAGCCTTGTTTTGAAAATAACGAGGGTCTACCGTCCAATATGAAGAAGACGGCGTTGTTATTTCGCTGTTCACAAATTCCGCCCATTTCCAATGCGCCCAATCACCGGGGGCGTCCAACGAGAAAGCGGACGAAGCGATCGCGTCACTGGTCAAGTCTTTTTTCCCGTCTATTGTTATGAGCATAGTTTTGATCCTTTCAACAGGCATGTTGTAATAGGTTCTAAGCCGCAATGTCCATGATGCGTTCCTAAGTTGAATCTCGTTGTCAATAATTTTTTCAATGCCAAAACGATCAACGCGGGAAAGCCGTTCAAGCGCCGTGTAAAGCCGCGTATAATAATGCTTGTCAAGTTTAGTTTGCAACGCAATCGTATCTTGAAGCGTTTCCGCCGATTCTTTTAAATCGTTTAATAGAAACGCGAATTCCGTATTTTTAAGCATACCTTCAATATCGGGATAGGCTTCGAAGTTGACGGTACGGAATTTCCCTATATCAGTGATGCGCGAAGGCTTCGCCTCGTTATTGGCGAGGGCGGCAAGCGCATTTTTGAGGTTCTCGTACTCATACGATTGAAGCATGATCACAAGCAATTCCGGCGGATTCCGGAAACATCCGATAATCGTTTCAATCTGCGCAATAGAACGGGCTATAATACGTTTTTCGAGATCAGGAAGAAGCTCCCGTTCGGGAAGCTCTCTGCTCCCTTCCGGAAATACAAGCCTGTCCAATTCGGCAAGACGATTCACGTTCATAAGGGAGAGGACGCGCTTGCCCACAAAGGAGTTGCCGATGATTCCGCATGTTTTTGCATAAATATACGCGCGCTCCCCGGACATTATTTTCCCCGCCCGGTTTTATTAGAAGGAGCAAACAACGTTTCGTTGTCCAACGGAGCGTTGTCCGCCGTTCTTTCTGTTTTCTTGATTTTTTCTTTCTTCTCTTCGCGGCTGTCATTTGCAAACAGCAGGCTTTCAAGCAATTGCGAAAACCGCTCGTTATTCACCTGCATGATGTTAAGCCTCCCGGTAAAGTCCTCAAGCTGCTTTTGATACTCACCCTTAACCGCGGCAATATCGGACTTGTACTTTTCCTCAAGCGCCGCCGCTTCCGCAATATAGGCGTCCTCATAACGCTGCCGGTTCTGTTTTTCCGCTTCAGCGATACGCTTGCCAGCTTCCGCAGCCGCGTCTTTTACAAGCGCCGCCGCTTCCGCCTCCACTTTCAACAAACGCCGCAAAACATCTGAGTCTTCCACATTTACTCCTATAAACCGAACGGCGCATCGTCATATCTATCTTCGCGCCGCTTACATCATTTCTATGAAGTGATCCTCATATTCTTTAAGAGTGGTGTAAACGCCCTCAACATCCCTCTGGGAACACATGTCCGTATAAAATTGCGGGTTCAGAAGCAATTCGGCGAGATTTTTAAGCGCCTTGAGATGTTTGTCCGTTTCGTCCGGCACCAGAAGCATAAAGATAAGGTGGACCGGACGCCCGTCTAGAGCCTCGTATTCAATGCCTTTCTTTGAAACGCCGCATATCCCTCGTATATCATCAAGAAGGAGTATCTTTCCGTGCGGGATTGCGACACCGGGTTTAATGCCCGTTGACATGAGCTTCTCCCTCTCTCTCAGGCTTTTCAATATTTCTTCACGCGCATTCGAATTTCTAACGGTACAAAAAAATTCAACCAGTTCCTCAAAAGCCTCGTCTTTATCCTCGGCTTCTAAATTAACCTTGATGAGATCTTTTGTGAACACCTCGCTTAGAAGCATAATTCCTCCATTTTCGGAACCAATAACGCCCATCGCATATCTGCAATGGGTGTCTCTATTGTACTAGAAATCACGCTTCACTGGTTCCGCAATACGTTATTCCGCTGTAACATCGGACTGCTCATTGTCCGCGCCGCCTAAAGCTTCATCCACCCAGTTGCCTGCGGACGATTCGGTGGACAATTGCCTTCCCGCAGCTTCAACACCTGATCCGCTGTCAGACTTGCTCACAAGAGCAAGCCCTAAACTCAAGATCAGAAACAACGCGCCTAAAACGGATGTCGCCTTGGTGAGTATGTTGCCCGAACGCGAGCCAAACGCGGACGAACTTCCACCGGCAAATATGCCGCCTAAACTATCACCTTCTTCATCTTGAATAAGGACAAGAAACACCAGCAAAATTGCCACTATTATAAAAAACACCAACAAAACAATACCTAAAACTTCCATCGCATAACCTCATCATTAGGAAATCGGAATATCTTTTTATTAATCTTACATCACAAACAAAATTTATGCAAGATGGGTTCGCAAGATGGCTTCGCAAAAGGCCGCGGCTATTCCAAGATAGTAATCTCCACTCTGCGGTTGCGGGCGCGTCCCGCCTCCGTCCCATTGTCGTCAACGGGTTTGGTCCCGCCCCACCCCTTGTACAAAAACCTCTCTGCGGGTATGCCACGCTTTACAAGCTCTTCGATCATACGCAACGCTCTTTTGATGGAAAGCTCCATCTCCAAAACCGGCTGCCCCGTATGCGCCGTGTGTCCTTCGACCATGAAGATGCGATCCGGCGTCCGCATGAGCATTGCGGCAATCGCGTCAAGACGGTCTTTTTCTTCCGGAATAAACTCATCGGAATCCGGAATGAACCGTAAATCTTTGATTGTGAGTTTTACGCCCTCAAGCGCTTCGGCGACATCAACGCCTCCTCCCAGCCCCGCCGATTCCAGCGATGACGGATTGCGCGGCGCCCCGGTGATGGCGGCGACAACGACATTCCTGTCCATGGGGATCAATCTGTCGGTAAAGGTGAGCGTAAACCCCACGAAACGAAGCGTGGCGTTGTCTTTTAACGTATAAGTTTCGTCCATTTGATCCCGCATAAGCGCGGGAAGTCCGTTGTCCGCCCGGATCAGGATGTCAACGTCATGGTTGCCCCGCACCTGTTTAAAATCAGCCGCGTTGACGGCTTCCTGCGTGTTTGAAGGCGCGATATCCCGCGTCGAATACTGCGCTTTTATGCGGTGGACGGCGATTTTTTTGTACATTTCAACGCCGAGATAGGTGTACTCAACGTATATGCGCATCACCATCAAATGCCCTGAATTGAGCGGATCAACGACTCGCTCGGCGACATCCGTCCATGTGGCGCCCGGCGTTATTTTTTGCGCCGGAAATACGGGAAATCCCCGCAACGAAGGAAACCCGCTCTCCTGTTCCAGCGTAAAATTTCCCCGTCCGTTCACCTTGAACCGTACCGGAAACATGGCGTTGACCGCCTTGGCGCTTTGTCTCATATCACGAACCGTCTGTTCAAGCACGATGCAATGTCCCGCATAGCGCGTCTCGCCGGCATCGTGTTGATCCGTTTTATCTTGCAGTATCGAAGCCCTCACCTCCCGAAATACCAGCCCTCTGTAAGTCCCATTATCGTAACGCCGCCAGTTCGACCGTTCGACAAAAGAATAGTCGCCCGCGCTTTGCATGGAGAGGATCGTCTCGCCGGACTGCGCGAACAGAAAAAACGGAATGCAAAAAAAGCTCGTATATAATAGTAGAAAACACTTGCAAAAAAGAAGTTTCATACATACATTATAATAAAGGAATCAAAATGCCTCAAGATACAGAAAGCGCAATAAATAAAGATACGGCTTCCGTCCAAAGCGCCCGGCGCGTTTACGCCGATGACGACATTTCGGGCATGGATCCGACTTCCGCGCGGGAGTACATCGCCCGCTACATAACGACGCTGAAATTACAGGAAAAAGAAAGCGAAAAGTTAGCCGCAGACATTTCCCGCTGGGAATCCCGCGCGACCCTCGCCCGCTCCAAGGGAGCGGAAGAGCTTGCCCTGCAAGCCGAAAAAGAATCCGCTCTTATACGGTCGCGGAAATCCGTGTTAGACGCGGATATCGACACGCTTAAACTCCAGATCGATAAGATGAAGAAACAGCTTCCTCTTCTTGCGTCGCGGACGCGGAGCGTAGACCCGGATATTCTTGAACAGGAGCTTCTCATGGCCGCGGGGCATCTTCCCGGCGACGAAGAAAAAGCCGCCCTTGAGCGGGATTTGAAAACACTGGAAAAAGATGCGTCCGCAGACGCCGCGCTCGCGGCGCTCAAGATGAAGATGGGGAAAGGTTCTTAAAGGAGCCTTTCCCCATTACAGCCGCTTCATACACCATTCCCGCGCGGCTTCCAATAAACGTTCTCCGCCTAGTTCAGGGTTGCGGTGTTTGAGCGCCGCAGCCGTGGGCAACAACGTGGCAATGACTGCCGCGCCTTCCGAGTCAGGAAACCGGGCGTCAAGGCGCCGGAAAGAAAGCGCGCGCAACTTCTCGCGGTATGCCGTAAGGAATTCGGCGCCTAGCGCGGCGCCGGGCGTTTTCTCCAAACGGTACCAGGGAGCGGACGCCGTTTTTTGCGGCCTCCACGGTCGCTCCGCAAGTTTTGCGCGATACATGGCGAGCGTTGGCGTCTCGTAATGCCACGAGCCGTTTGCATACCGTTTTTCAAGCGGAGTTCTGTACATCAAGTGTGAAAAAAACGTTTCGGTTGGAGAGAAACGGTTTTGCCGCTTGTCGTAAAACGGGTGCAGCCATGTTCCTCGCGCATAGGCGACGCCCAAGGGGTAGGAGAAATCCGCGCCGAACAGTTCCACGGTTTCCGCGCCAAGCGCTTCCGCCAATGAAACCGCCGCATAGGTGACGTTGCCGCCGGAAACATCCAACTCAGGTATATCCGTTCCCGCTCTGGAAAAAAGCCGGCTGAGGGGATGTCCGCCTGAGAAAAAATACGGCGCGGCGGAACGTTCGGCCAGCATGGGAGGGCTTGCCAAATCAAGAAACAGAGGAATGCGCGTACGGCGGAAAAAGTGGTTGTAACTCCAAAGTTGGCAATCAATGGAAACAACGGCGTCAGGCTCAATGCCAGCGGCAAGCAGGGCGGAAAGGCTCGTGTCAGTCGCTATGATGAAGCGGCGCATCCGCTGTTCTCGCAACAGGGGCAGGCTGCGATCCAGCGACGGACCCGCCGCAGTTATGGATACGCGCTTCACAGAACGCCCCTCAAAACAGCCCTGCCAGTGAAATGCGTTTTTGCGCGCCGGCCCCATGTTCTTGATATTTTGAATATTCTGAATAATGTTGGAAAACCAGCGAAGACCGAAATGCGCCTGCACGGAATAATCCGCGCTCACTTTTTTAAGCGCTCCGCCGATTGCCGCTTCCGCCGCTCTGAAGGGCTCGCTCTCAACATCAATACGCGCCCTCAATGGGAAGACGCGCATCCCGTTCATCAACGCGGGTTGGTAGTGTTCCAGAATAAACGATTCAATTTCCACAGTGGATGGATCAATAAGAAGAAACACGCGCGGATCGTTCATAATGGAAGAATAATCAATGACGCTAAAAAGCTCTTCAAGCCCTTCCCGTCCGTAATCCACTATCATGACGAGGCGTATGTCCTTGTCGCAAGCTAATGACTGAGCGGCGGAAAATCCGCCGCCTAAACCGAGAAAAACAAGAAAACCTTCGTCTTTTCGGACGCCAAGAAGCCGCTCCGCTTCTTTTTGCGGATCAATAAGAGAGTGGAGGGCGTGTTCCACGCCATTGTCGTCGACTATCGCCGGTACAATGCTATTGTTACGGGCAGTTTTGATTGTATATTTTTTCATTTGTTCAACGCGCTGTGTATTTCCTCGAGCAGTTCTTCCTCTGTCTGAACGGATAGAAGATCGCGCAGTTCCTTCTTGATAAGCGCGTTGCGCAACGCGCCGGCAAGGAGGGTTTTCGCTCTTCCCGCTATATCGCTTTCACCGCTATTTTGCGCCGGCAAACGCACCGCCAGACCCTCGCCGCCCGCTTCGTTTGTCCAACCCGCCGCTTCATAGGAAGGAAGGCTTGAGAAAATGGCGTTGTTTTTTCCAATGGTATAGAGTCGTTTGGGATACGCCGGAAGCTGTTTTTTAAACCACTCGGCGTAGATATTCATGCTTCTTGCGGCTTCCATGGTACGGGCAAAGGCCGTCGAGTATGCGCACGTAAGGCGGTCCGCGTTTTCCATGAAAATATCTAGCGGATACGGACGCGCATGAGCGCGGACATCGTTATTCGCAAGGTCTATGCCCGCAATAAAAACGTTCCCCTGAAAGACAGTGAAAGCCAGATCCAACGCGGACGCCGTAACGGTTCCTCGTTGCGTCATGTTGAGAAAAGGAATGCCTAGTCCCGCAAGTACGGTTTTCTGCCAAAGACTCCCGTCTGTCATAAGGAGAACTGGAAAGGAAGCGGCTTGCGAAGGCAGGGCAGCGAAGGCGCTTGCGGCAAGGATGGTTTTCCCCTCCCCTCCCCCATATCCTCCATGAGGGCGCAGAGTCGAAAACAGGTGAAACAACGCCCAGTTGCCGCCATCAGTTGCGACAACTATGTCGGGCTTCACATTCGCATGAAAAAGCGGCTCCACAGCGGCAGAAGCCGCCAGTACGA
This sequence comes from Treponema sp., assembly GCA_031279555.1. Classification (GTDB taxonomy): domain Bacteria; phylum Spirochaetota; class Spirochaetia; order Treponematales; family Breznakiellaceae; genus JAIRKH01. The sequence goes on from JAITIK010000185.1 coordinate 33,069, forward strand.
ATATCTTTTTTGTTTCCTTCAATTTTTTTATGACCGGCAAGGCTTCTTCAAGGCTGGGTCCGGCGCCCGCAATGACACAGGAGCCGGCGTGTTTCTCCGGCGCAAGAAATGTGTCAATAATGGCGATGTTCCTGAAGAAATTCTGAAACCATTTTCTACCAAAATACGCGATTGTTCTCTTATTGGCGTCGATTCTCTTGACAAACGCAACAGTTTCCGCCATCAAACGGACGTATCGCTCTTTATAAAAGAAGAGGCTTGGCCTCCATTCGATAATTCGTATGGTTGAGGCTTCCGTATCGGGTATGGCTTTTTCCAGCAAGGATTGAACGCCGTTTCCCCGGTTGGCGTCTTCAACATGCAACGCAAGTATCTTTGCATCGGGGAACTTTTTCTCTAGCACGGGGATCATATAGCCCATACCGGGTTCTATCAGGATAAAAAAACGAATTCCCTGCCGCAACGACAGGGAATTAATGTACTTCTCCGCTTCCGCAAGCGGATTATAGCGGGAGTGAAGTCTTTTTTTCTCTTCCATCCCGCTTTTTTCCATTTGAACAGGGTTGTTCATGGCAATTATGTCGCTCTATACCAAACCCAACTCCGAGAAGAGTTTTTTATAGGTGTCAAAATATTTTGACGCCGCGAATTCTTCAATTTTTTCTTCGGGCAAAGATTCCAGCAACTGATCCATGTAGGAAAGAACGGTCTTGAGTTCCTGTTGAATGGTGGACGGTATTGCGTTCAACTTTGCGACTGGCCCGGCTGAAGCCGCAGGTCCGGAAGCCGTTTCAGCCGGAATAGCCGCGCTTTCCGTAGGTTCTTTCCCTGTGGGAAGGGATTCTTCAACCGGATGTTTTTCCGTTGCCGACTCCGCCGGTTCTTCTTCGGAAATGGCCTCCCTAGCGGAATATTCTTCCGCAACCGGGCGCTCCGTAGATTCTTCCTCTTCGAAAATAGGTTCCTCAACGGAATATTCTTCCGCCGCCGCCTCTTCCTCTTTGGGAAGGAATTCCTCAGCGGAGTATTCTTCCGCAACCGGGCGCTCCGTAGATTCTTCCTCTTCGAAAATGGGTTCCCCAACGGAATATTCTTCCGCCGCCTCTTCTTCAGGCATTTCCTCTAACGGCTCTTCCCCGGTATCTTCCCGCTCGGAAATCTCCACTGTTTCTCTATCCACAGGCAGATGATCTTCATCGGAAAGGTTCAAAGGCATATCATCAAAGGCAATAGCTTCAAGAACAGGTTCCTGCAATGGATTTTCCTGCAATTGGCCTGAAAGATCCGGCTCATCTATGATCACATCAGAAAGATCGATGTCTTCGGCCTCCAGTTCATGCTCTGCGGCGGGATCCGCTTC
>JAITIK010000062.1 GCA_031279555.1 Treponema sp.
ATTGCAAGGTTTTTGTTGTTTGCGTTTACGCGGTATTCACGAAAGGGAAACACGCTTTCATCGTGGCCACCCATATTGATCGCGCCCAAGTGTTATCTGGTCTATATCCACGAAAAGGACAGGTCAAGCGGCGAATGCCGCCAGCAAATCGACATTCACTTCAACTTTATCGGCGAGTTCAAAATCCAAAAACCGGAACCGGAACTCACGCCGGAAGAACAGGCGGAAGCCGAGAAAAAACGGGCGAAGAAACTCTATCTCCGCGAGTATCACAAGGCATGGCGCGATAAGAAAAAAGAGGAACGCGAAACAGCGAAAGCCAATGCGGAAGTTATCGCTCTCACCGATGATAACGACGGCGCGGAAACCACGCCGAAGCCCGCAGCCTAATCATTCGTTCCCCGTAGGCAATCCCGCGCGCGCAAGCGCAAGAAAACGTCGTTTATGGCCGCAAGGTTATAAGCGGCGTTTTCGCGTTGCCGGGCGAATGAGAGCGGCTGCACGGCGGGCATTTCGCACGGCAACCGGGGATCCCGCGCGGCTTGCCGCGTGGGGTGGAGCTGCGGCGCAAGCTGCCGCAAAGCCCCCGGCAGGGCCCACCGCCACTTTCGCCGCGCAGCGGCAAAGTAGCAAAGTGGGTCAGCTACTATGAAATAGTGGCTGTAAATCGTTATCCCGCAAGCGTTAGCGGTATATTCGATTACTGAATCATCGCTGTTTGCCGTGTCCGTTTGTCGGGGTTCCTTGGCTCCGAACATACCACGGCGGCGGCAAAAAATCCATACAAATTTTAAGCATAAGGAGCGTGAGCGTTTATGGCAAAAACAAATTCCACGGTCGCCCGCAACGAGGCTTGCCCGGTCACGCGGGTGTCGGCCCGCGAGCGTCACAACGAGCGCAAGAACGCGAATTATTTCAACGGCGACATCGTGGCGGAACGCACCAAGATGAACGTCCATTACCATCAGATCTTTCGCTCCGACGGCACGGTCGAAAACTATCAGGAAACGATAGACCGCTTGCTTGAAGAAAAGAAGATCGTCAAGCACAATTTCAAGCCCAAGTCCGCGATAATCGACGAACTTGTCTTTGACGTGAACACCGATTATTTCGAGCAGAACGGCGGCTATGAGTTCGCCGAAAAGTTTTATGAGGAAGCTTATCGTCTGGCGGTGAAAGAGGTCGGCTCCGAGAATTATATTCTTTCCGCTGTCCTCCACGCCGACGAGCACAATAAAGCCGAATCGGAACGGCTCTGCTATGACGTTTTTCACTACCACCTGCACATCGTTTATGTCCCGGTGGCGCAAAAAGAAATCAAGTGGACGAAACGGGCCGGCCCGGAGTTGGCGGGCAAGGTCAAGGCGGTGATCCCTCAAATCAATCACACGGACAAATGGCCGCGAATCAAAGTCGGGCGCGGCTACGTCAACGAGTATTCCAAGCTCCAAGACCGCTATTTCGAGCATATGAAAGCTGCCGGATTCGACGGATTCGAGCGCGGCGAACGCGGTTCGACCGCCGAGCATTTGGACGCGCTGGAGTTCAAGATCCGGCAGGACGAAAAGCGCGTTGACGCGCTCGACGAACGCATTGAGAAACGTGAGGCGCAGTCAGAGACTTAAGCGCGGAGCGTGACCATTGGCATCGCAAGTTTACGGATTTGTGGAACGAAGTCAAGCCGTGCATTGAAGCGATCCGCAAGTTTCCGGAGCGTGTTATGGCTCTTATCCGCGAGTTGTTCCCGCTCGCGCCGGAGCGTGTTGAGCAGCGCGAAATCCGGCAACCCGAAAATTAAAAATCTCACAGTATCGGAGGAAGGTAGTATATGGATTGCAACAACTGCAACACACTGACAAACACGGACTCAATTGCACCCGTGTGGGCGGCGGGAGTACCCGATAGACCGCTTGACTGGCGCGTCTGCCTGGTCAGAAGATAAAAAACGGTTCAGAGGATAAAAAATAGCGTGACCGCCGTGATGCCGCAAACACGGCGTTTTCGGGCGGTTTGAACGGTCAGAGGACAATAATTCCCCTCTCGCGGGAATTATTGCCCTCTGAGGTATGGGTGAAAAAGCAAATCTTTCTCTCCCGCCGATATGAAGCGCTATGCTGTTTATGTCAACTTCCGACAACATCCGCGTTGACGGGATACAACCTTACCATACTTCGCCTGAAACGTCATCATATGCGATTGCGCCTCTCACGGCAATCAGCGTTCTGACGGCAGAAGCAACGGCGCGATTCCTTCCGTGTCCGCCCCATTTCCGGTTCCCGGAGGCGTTTCAACGTCGCCATCGTTTTCAACGGATGCGTTCAGACCGTCCAGATACTGCGCCGCCTTCTCGGGGTCGGCCAGCGAATTGTCGATGGGGAGGTAAAAGACCGCGCTTGCACCGTCAAAGTCCGGGTTTGCCGTGATTTCGCCGGTCCTTTCGTTATACAGGAATGTCCCGTTGCTGATGAACGCAGTGGAAGCTATGCCGAAGTACAGCCCCCTGTCGGCGAACATCGTGACATCGTCGCACTCGACGACGCGGTACAGCACCCCGTCCGCAACGACCTCGGAATATCCGCCGTTCATCGTGGCCGCGTTCACTTCCCAAGGCTTCAGCCCCTTTACCAACGGGGATGCAAAGAAAATCGGCGACAAATTTGTTATCGTTCCATCTTCGTCATGCTTTGAAAGCCCCGCCGCGCTGCCGTCATCGGTTGCGGGGGCGGACAGGATCGCATCCCCGTAATCGCCAAAGGGCGTACCGTCGGCGTTTTGGATTGCAACAACGGCGTAAGTACGCTCATCTTGCACGTCCGCGCTGTAATAGGGCATATCCGTGATATCCTTGCCGCTTACGACGGCAAGCATCGTGAACGTGTAGCCGCCGGATGTGACGGACTCATTGATATTGACGGCGGTTTCGCTGTAAAATGCCGCTTTCAGCGCGGTGTTCCCGGTTTTGTCCGCGACATCCCCCGGACTCAGAAAATGCCATGCCGCGAACGCTGTGGCGGTAATAAGCATGATCGCCGCGACGACGGCGGCGACGCCGAAAGAGTGCTTTATCGTTTGCTTTTTCAAAACGGGTTCCTCCTTGATTGATTTGTGTTTCATCCTGTATTTTACCTTTTGCACCAATCCCGCGTCGGGCGTCTCCGAACTGCGGAGCGCATTTTTGAGCAGGGAGTCTACATCGTGTCCGGTTTTATTTTCCATATTCCGCAACCAATCCTTTCTCAATCAGTTTTCGCGCTTTGAATAATCTGCTTTTGACGGTTCCGGCGGGAAGCCGGAGCGTCAGGGCTATGTCCGGTACGCTCATTTCATTGGTATAGTGCAGGATGATCGGGATTTTGAGTTTTTCCGGCAGAGAGTCAACCAGTCCGCGCACAATACTGATTTCCTCATCCGCCAACAGAGCGTCCTCCGGGCCGATGCCGGCGTCCGCCGCGGATTCGGGAAGCGGCCCGGCGGGAGCCAAGCGGTTGCGGCGGGCATATTTTCGCTTGCTGCTTTTCCAAACGAATATTGAAGTGGAAAACAGAAAGCCTTGCGGATTGTCCGAACCTCTGATTTTGGGCAACTGTTCAAATGCCCTTAAAAATGTTTCTTGAAACAAATCCTCCGCGTCCTCTTTGGTGTATGCCAGACTGCGGCAGAACCTGTAAACCGAGCCGCCGTACTCGTCCACCAATGATTCTGCGGAGATGTCCCGAGGGGTTGATGCGATTGCTTTTATTGCGCACAATGTTTCCAAATCCGGCCTCCTTCAATTTTGGCGCCCTTCAATTTTGGCGCCGTCCAAAATTGAAGCGCGAAGCGCATTTCAATTGTTGAACGGACGGATTGGCGGCGCTCCCACAGCCGCCAATCCGTAGGCGTCGGCAGGGGATTGCGACCTCCTGCAGCAACCCGGAAAACCGAAACCCGCCGCGCGTAAGTCCGGGGATTGGCGCCGTCGTTCAAAATCCCGCCGCTTGTTAATAGTCGCG
>JAITIK010000102.1 GCA_031279555.1 Treponema sp.
TGGTTCATATCATCACGGAAACGGATAATAGCGCCTTCGGCTGGCGGCTTTCCACCTGGCAGGAGACGGCGTTTCACACATACGGAGAAGACGGCGCGTACAACCTCAAATTCATTTCCGCAGACGGCCATTTTGAAGCGGTTTACAACAAAGACGGCGAACTTTTAACAGCGGACAACGCTCCCCTTAACAGGGGAACCTTCATTCCCACGACTCACCGCGCCACATTTTGCCAGCCCTGATAGCGATTCCTACGGAAGCGCTGCCGGCGTATCGCCGCCGCAAAGCCCTTATTCTTATCTGGCAAAACGTCGCCGACCCGCAGGGTCGCACACCGCCGGAACGTTATACAAAATCCGTTGCGCGCATTTTGTATAACGTGGCGCTGGTTATCGAGTTCGTGATGGCGGGACGCGTCACCGCGCCAGTTGCCGCGCAAGCGGATTTGACCGGGGCGGAATTCCGTATAGCCGAAATACTCCTTAAGAATGGCGAATTTGTCTTTGCGCGTTGGCGGCGGTTTTTCATGGTACGGTTCCTTTATCTTATTCCGCGCGGTACGTCAGTTTCCGGCTCTATGCGTTGTTGGCTGCGGCATACACGCTTCCGGTCGCTAAAACGGCTGGTCATGACAGACGAGAGAGAGCGTGTTGACCGTCACGCCGCCCCGTTCTTGGAATTCCACGCGCCGATTTCCGCTCTTTTTACTCAGAAAGTGGAGTTTTTATCCTCAATGCATCTATCTTATCTCTAAAACTCCTTTCTACAAGAAAGCTTTGCAAGTCATTGCGCCGGAGCGCCGTCCCGCTCAACTTATAGTGAATGTGGGAATTCTCTGAAAATTGAGGCTGTTCCAAAAGCTGAAGTTTTGGAACAGCCTCAATTTTCGATGTTTCATTTGCGGCTTGTGTTTCTTTTCTTGTTTTAGTATAATAATTCCATGAGTTTGAATAAACCATGTTTTTATACGCTTCTAGCGACGCTGGGCGCGTTGTGCGCTTTCTTCGCATCCTGTACCAAACTCGCGGGATGGGGCGTCCTGTTATGGTCGTCTGAAAATCCGGCGGTTCCGTCCGGGACGGTGGCGCCTGTGTATATAAAATCGAATATCAATCAGGCGTGGGTCGTGGGCATCCCCGAAGAGTACCGCGCTGGAGATTCCAATGCGCCGGATAAATTTGAAATTCCGCTCAAGCAGATGGAAGTGTTCAGCGCAAAATCGGCGGCTTTGAAACGGGCGGAAGAATTCGCCCAGCTTGCCATTACGTATGGAGAGGCGCTGCAAGATGGGCTTCCTTTGCGGGACGGACCCGATAATAACGCCCGCCGCGTCTACCGGCTTAGACTGGGCGAAGTCATCAAGCTGTTGGCTAAAACGGAGGGAACGCCCGCCATCAGTTCCACCGGTGAGCCGCTTCCGGGCGACTGGTATCAAGCGCTTACGCGGGACGGAACTATCGGATACTGTTTTTCGTATCGGCTGCGGCTTTTCGAGTATTCCGGCGGGGAGTTGGATATTGTACAACGGACGGCGGAAGAACAGGGCGAGGATGCGGAACTGTCCGCAACGCTTGCCAAAACGTGGCTGCCCGAATCGTACGGCGCGATGATCGCCAATAATAAAATAGATCTGGATATGCTCAGTCAGCATTGGGGGTTTTATCCGGGGCAGGACACCGGAAAAGCCCGCCTTTTTTTGAAAGAATTGGAAACCGATAAAATCATAGACAAGACCTTCTCCTACACCAGTATCCAGCCCAATGGCGTACGGGCGTGGCGTTTCGACGGCGCGTCTTTGCAGATGCAACTCCGTTCGGACAGTATGCTGGCGGTGCAATACACAGAAAACGGCGGCGCATTACGAACATTTCTTTTTGTTACGCTTCCTAAAGATATTAATGATATTATCTTTCAGGAGAATGCGTTGCGGAGCGGCCTTTTTACGCGGATTTATAATCGAGGCCCTCTTTTCAGCAGCGCCAATTATGGTTCTCTGACGCTGAACCGAAACGGCTCCTTTTTATGGTCCGGATTTGATTTGCTTATACCTCATATTATTCCCGCTTCCGCTCAAGGCACGGGAAAAGTCGCTATGAGGCTTTACCTGGATTCCTCGCTGGAAAATAGATATGCGGGAGCGTTTACCCTTCAATTCAATGGGGGAAAAGGCGCGGATGTTGATTTTCTGTACAATTTTGAGAATCAAGGGCTGCGCATTGAATACATCCCGAAAAGTTGCATTGACGAGGTGACCGTTGTCCGGAGAGACACATCGCCAACCATTGTTTACTTTTTCAACGGCGGAGCAGCCCCGTCTCATAATGCTGATGAAGTTCTCATTATAGAAGAATGAAGCGTTCGCTCTAATTGATATGGCGTTTGTACAGTTTTCCAAAATTTCCCTCGCGTTCGCGGACAGGGATATTCTCACTGATGTAAGCCTCAACCTTGCCTCCGGTACCCGCGCCGCGCTCGCGGGCGCAAACGGCGCGGGAAAATCGACTTTGATGAAGGTGATTGCGGGTGAAATTGCGCCGGATTCGGGCGACAGGGCTGTCCAAAAAGGTTGCCGGGTGTCGTACCTCCCCCAATCGGGCATTGTACATAGCGGAAAAACGCTCCGTGAAGAAATGGAAGGCGCGTACAAGCCGGCGCTTGATATGCTGTTCCGTCTGGAAGCCATCGGCGGGGAATTGGAAAAGAGCGATACTGTTCAAGACGAGGCGAGAACCGCGAGCCTGCTTGAAGAACACCACAAGCTGGAGGATGAGGTTGAGCGTTCCGGTTACTATGAACGGGAACAACGGATAGCTATGACGCTCGAAGGGCTTGGCTTCTCGCCGGACGACAGAGGACGTTCTGTGGAGGAATTCTCCGGCGGCTGGCAGATGCGTATCGCGCTTGCCAAAACGCTGCTTGAATCGCCGGAGATTCTGCTCCTTGATGAGCCGACCAACTATCTTGATATAGAAGCCCGGTTCTGGCTTGAATCGTGGCTGCAATCATTTGACGGCGGCTATCTTATCGTATCGCATGACCGCTACTTTTTGGATGTTACGATAAACGAGGTGTATGAACTTTTTCAGGGACGCCTTAAACGTTATGCGGGAAATTACACGGCCTATGAAACCGTACGCGCGGTTGAACTTGAGAGCCTTTTGAAACGTTACGCTGAACAACAGGAAGAAATCGCCAAGTCGGAAGATCTTATCCGCAGATTCAGGTACAAGGCGAGCAAGGCGGCTATGGTTCAGGAACGCATCAAAAAACTCGAAAAGATGGAGCGGATCGAAATTCCCGAGTCGCTCAAGAAGATGCGCATCCGCTTTCCAGATCCGCCTCGCGCGGGAAAAGTGGCGGTTGCCGTTGAGGGTCTGGGCAAACAATATGGAACGCGCCGTGTTTTTTCAAACCTCGATCTCACCATCGACAGCGGAGAAAAACTCGTTGTCGTCGGGCGGAACGGCGCGGGCAAGACCACGCTTCTGCGCATACTTGCCGGTGTGGACTCGAATTTTGAAGGTCATGTACAGTACGGGTCTGGTATAGCCGTCGGTTACTTTTCGCAGGACGCGGCGGAGAGCTTTAACGCTCCGATTTCCGTTCTGGAATACATTGAAGCCGAAGCGCCAACGCCGCTTGTCCCCAAGTCGCGCGATATGCTCGGCGGCTTCCTTTTTCGGGGAGACGACGTTTACAAAAACATTTCCGTACTCTCAGGCGGTGAAAAAAGCCGTCTCGCCCTGCTCAAGATGCTTTTAAAGCCCATTAATCTCCTCATCCTTGATGAGCCGACCAATCATCTTGATCTTCAATCAAAGGACATTTTGATGGATGTCCTTGCGTCTTACACTGGAACCGTCATCTTTGTATCCCATGACCGCAGTTTTATGGAAGGGCTGTCCGCAAAGACGCTGGAGATGTCGAATGGCGGCGTCCGGCTCTTTTATGGGGATTACGGGTACTATTTGGAAAAAACCACGAGAGAGAGGCCGGACGCTGGTCGTCAGAATACAGGCGAGCCGGCGGGACGCGAAGAAGGGCGGCGACAAACGGCAAAAGCGCGGCGGGAGGAGGACAAGTTGCGGCAGGCGGCTTTGCGTCGGCTGCGCCGGCTTGAGGAGGAGACCCTTGCGGTCATCGGGAGCCTTGAAGATGAGAAACGGCGGCTTGAGGGCGAGCTTGGCAAACCCGAAGTGTACAGCAATGGAGAGAAAGCGCGGGCAATACAGGCGAAACTTGCGGATATTGAATGCCAGATTGAAAAAAAGACGAAAGAATGGGAAGAGATCGCCGCGCAACAGTAAATTGAGATGCAGACGGAATAGTACATTTGTCCATTCCAATCCAATATAAAAGATAAAAAATGGAGAATAAGCATGAAAATTCTTGGAATCGACACTTCCTGTGATGAAACAGCTGCGGCTGTTGTTGAGAATGGCGAGACCATTCTCTCAAATGTGGTCGCCACCCAGATACCGTTTCACGAGGAATACAAAGGCGTTGTGCCTGAAATAGCAAGCCGCAAACACACCGAATGGATTTCTGTGGTTGTGCGGGATGCCCTTGACAAGGCGGGGCTATCCGCCGGAGAACTTGACGGCGTGGCGGTTACATCTCATCCAGGCATGTTGGGATCTCTTTTGGTGGGACTTAATTTCGCCAAAGCCTTCGCCTATGCGCTGAACATTCCGTTTATCGCGGTGAATCATATGCTCGCCCATTTGTACGCCTCGCGGCTTACAGAGGAGAGACCCGGCTATCCGTTTCTAGGGCTTTTAGTGTCGGGCGGACACAGCATCATCTGCCGCGTGGACGGCTTTGATGACATCACGACGCTTGGCGCGACCATTGACGACGCGGTTGGCGAAGCTTTTGACAAGGTGGCGAGACACTACGGATTCGGGTATCCTGGCGGCGCGGCGATAGACCGTATGGCGCGGCGAGGAGACGCCTCCGCCTTCCGCTTCCCCATGCCGAACCTCTACAAAGGGGATCACCGGTACGATTTTTCATATTCCGGATTAAAGACCGCCGTTATCAATCAGCTTGAACAGTTCCGCATCAAAACAGGCCCTACACCGGAAGATATTGCGGCTTCCTTCCAAAAAACGGCCGTTGAGATACTGCTCCGCAGCCTTTTTCGCGCCGCGGAGGATACGGGGATAGCGACGGTCGTTGCGGGAGGCGGCGTGGCGGCGAATTCGCTGTTGCGCGCCCGCATTGCCGAACAGCGCGGCGCGGTGCGCGGCGGCGCGTTGCGGGCGATCTTCCCGCCGCTGAACCTCTGCGGGGATAACGGCGCGATGGTCGCCGGACTTGGCGCCCGGTACTTGGAGCGGGGGGACAGATCGCCGCTTGACACGGTGGCTTCGGCGCGGGCGCGCGGATTTAAGAAAAAGTATCCGTAGGGGAAGAGGGAAGATTGTATATGGCCGAGTCCCCGCTCTGTTGCGGAACGCCGCCGATCTGCCGCTCCGCATATTGTCAAGGCTGATGTGCGCTTGTTACCGGGTTATCAGCCTCGATTTGCCGGGAAAGCCTCACCATCCCCGATTACTTGCAAATTGGACGTAAACTGCCGCATAAACTAGCGGGCGGCAATGGCGAAAAGCGGGGCAAACAGTAAACAGATACCCGTCTACGCCCTGCTTTCACACCTGTTCGGCGGGAAAATACGGATACACCGTTCCATTGAGGACAGCGGCCGCTCAGTCGCGGCAGTCTACCGGGAGGATGCGGACGTGGATCTTTCGATACGCCTTATTGAAGAAATCTTCAAAAATGAAAACGCCATGCTGAAGGCGGTGAGCATGGCTGACGCGGATAAAGCCTTGTCTATTATGAGCGGGCTTGGCAACCGCCGGCAGAAAGAATGGAGCGCTGAAAAACTGCGAAGCGCAAAGGATTATGTAATTATTCTGAACACCCTGCTGCGGAAGGTCGTGGAATACAGCCATGTACACCCCGCCCACATCAACGCCCTGTCTTCGGAACTTATCCGTCTGGTGGAGATGATGATAGTCCGCTACTGCGACCTGGTAAAAAAGTTTTCATTGAGAGGCTGCTCGCCGCTTATCCGCAAGGTGATCAACGCGGTGGATTTCAACCTTTCAACGCCGTTGTCCCTTTCCGCTCTGGCGGAACAGTTTAACGCCGCCCCTTCAAACCTGTCCGCTCAGTTTAAACGGGAAAAAGGAATGCCGCTTACCGGATACATCAACTCCAGACGACTTGAGCGGGCGGAACAATTGCTGCGTACGTCGGGCTTGTATGTCTCGGAAATAGCGGAACAATGCGGCTTTTTGGATGTCGCCTATTTCAACCGGCTGTTCAAGCGGCGGCATGGCGTTTCGCCGGGAGAATACAGGAAACAGGCGGCGGCTGATTGGCAGCAAATCTTTTGTCCATTGTGGTGACGGGCGCATCCACTATATGCGCAAGGCTTCCATTTGCAGAAAACCTCTAAAAACTGTCGAATCGCACGTTCGCGTTTTCAGAGGTTCCTTTTATAATCGGCGCTGTGGATGCGGATTGGCAATTCCCCGCTTGTCCGGTTACGGCTTTTCCCGCGCCTGTTCCATCAGGGCGCGCACCAGCGCCGGAAGCCCGTACAGCCTGATAAAGCCTTTCGCATCCGCGTGGTTATACAACTCGCCGGTGGTGAAGCTGGCTATGCCGCTGTTGTAAAGCGAGCGCGGCGATGAAACGCCCGCCGAAAAGATGGATCCCTTATAGAGTTTTACCGTAACATTGCCGGTTACGGTTTCCTGCGTAGAATCGACAAACGCGGAAAGCGCCTCGCGCAACGGCGTAAACCACAGGCCGCCGTAGATGATCTCGCCCATTTTTTGGGCGACCTGCTGCTTAAACGCATAGGTCTGGCGGTCAAGACAGATATGTTCCAACTCCTGATGCGCGTAATACAAGATGCTGCCGCCCGGCGTCTCGTACACGCCCCTGCTTTTCATGCCAACCACACGGTTTTCCACCAAATCGACAAGCCCCACGCCATTTGCGCCGCCGATCTTATTCAGGGCGCTGATAAGGGACACGCCGTCACGTTTTTCGCCGTTTACCGCAATCGGGATCCCTTTGTCAAACTCGATTGCGACATATTCCGGCTTGTCCGGCGCCTTCTCCGGCGGTACGGTCATCTTGAGCATCGTATCGTATCGCGGTTCATTCGCCGGGTCTTCCAGTTCAAGCCCCTCGTGGGAAATGTGCCACAAGTTGTCGTCCCGGCTGTAGGAATCGGCTTTCTTCATGGGCGCCGGAATATTCCGTTTTTCAAGGTACTCAATCTCTTCTTCACGGCTTTTGATGTCCCATGTCCGCCACGGGGCTATGATTTCCAAATCCGGGGCAAACGTCATAATTCCCAAATCAAAGCGCACCTGATCGTTGCCCTTGCCAGTCGCGCCGTGGGCAATGGCGGCCGCGCCTTCTTTTCGCGCATAGTCTACCAGCGTCTTTGCGATGAGAGGGCGGGCTGTGGACGTACCGAGAAGATACCTGTCTTCGTAAAGGGCGTTCGCCTTGAGCGCGGGCCATACGTATTCTTCAACGTACTCTTTTTTAACATCGGCGATATAGCAGGCGGACGCTCCGGTGTCAAGGGCGCGCCGCTTTATAGCGTTCCAGTCCGCTTCCTGTCCGACATCAACGCACACAGCGACAATATCGGCGTCATGGTTCTCTTTGAGCCACGGAATAATCACGGTGGTGTCAAGACCGCCGGAATACGCGAGAACGATTTTCTTTTTCATACATACTCCTCCTGTTTTTAGAGGCTTTTTCAAAACGCGCCCTATGAGGCGGCGAATTTTGAGAAAACCGCCTTGGATTTAAGAAGAAAAGCGATATCTGTCCGCTTTTTCCCCAAACCTATAGGCGCCTTTTTCTTTGGAAACTTCAGTTTCCGCACTAACCGAACTTTGAAAAAGGCTCTCTATTATATTATTTTTAATTGGGACTAGTCTAGCGTCATGGATCGCATCGCGGGGTGTTTTTATTCGTAATGAGGTTTGCTATTAGACACAAACGCGACAACTGGGCAAAAGCATGTCTGGAATCTTTGTATTGTATTACGCGCCGCCTCAATTTTTCGTCGTATATAAAATCAATCGGGTTTTGGAACAAGCTCAATTCTTTCTGTATGTGTGTGTACTTTAATAGAGTTGTTCAGAAACCGCATGTTCTGAACAACATACACTAAAAAACAGCAATTTCGCAGCCCCAAAGGGAGAATAGAAAGTTTATACTATTGAAAGGACTTTTGACTCTTGATATGATGATTCAATGAAAAACACCGCTTGCTTGGAACATGGTTTTTCGCTTGGTCTTCGGGTCATAGAGGATGCTATTTACCTTCCCTATACCGCCCTTTCTGTTGAGGTTGACGGAGACATTCATCCGCCCGCCATTGGCGACAAGCTCAATATCTTCATGATCAATGCGCCCGTTTTAGGGGCGGCAATGATCTTTCGCCGCTCATTGACAGTTCGGAGAACTTTTCCTTTGAGCCCCCGGTTCAGGAGGAAGGCGGTTTTGACGAAGACAGGGAGCGAGAGCTTGTCGGAGCCGCAGTCCGGGAAATCCCCGGTCCGTACCGCGCGAGGCTGCCGGCAGCCTCGCGCGGGCGAAGACGTTGTGCTGACAGCGTATGCGGCATTTTAACGGCCGTCCCGTTGAGCTTCTTGCGCCGGCGGGAAATTTTGCCATTTTCAAAGAGATCGTCAACGCAAACTGCGATGCGGTCTACATAGGCGGAAAGCGCTTTAACATGCGCCTCCACCGCAAAGATTTCAATTTTTCCAATGAAGAGCTTGACAGGGCAATTGAGCTTGCCCGTGAAAAAGGTAAAAAGGTCTATATCACCGTAAACAATGTGTATACCGAGGATGATCTGCCTCCGCTTGAGGAATACCTTGCGTTTCTTTCAGATCTGAAGCCTGACGCCATACTAGTCCAGGATCTTGCCGTCCCCGGCCTGTTGCGAAAGCTTGGCCTTTCCCTGGCCATGCATGCATCGGTGATGATGAATGTCCACAACCTCGAAACGATAACGTTCCTCGCCGAAAACGGGTTTAGCAGGGTAGTGCTTTCCAGGGAGCTTCCTCTTTCGTATGCGCGGGCCGCAGTCGCCCAAACCAGCATGGAATTTGAATATTTTGTCCACGGTGACATGTGCGTCGCTCATGGCGGCCAATGCCTGTATTCAGGTATGCTTTTCGGCGCAAGTTCCAGTCAGGGCCGTTGCCTCAAGCCCTGCCGCTGGGACTTTCAGATTGAACGCGGATCCCGCCGTTATGCGACAAGTTTTCCCCTTGCGGTAAAGGATATGTGCCTCTATGAGTACATTCCTGAACTGATCCACAACCGAATTTCCAGCTTTAAAATCGAAGGAAGAATGCGCGAAGCCTCGTATCTTCTTCCTCTGGTGAACGCCTACGGTAATGCCATAGACCGGTATATAGAAGATCCTCTTTCGTACGACCGTTTTAAGGAGAGTGAATTTCTTTACCAGAACCGCAAGCGCGATCTTTCTACTGCCTACGCATTTGGGCGGCCGGGGCTTTCCAATATCAACCGCCGCATGGAAGGGACAGGGACTTTTTATTCCACCGGAAAAGTTTTTAGCGTTTCAAGAGAGGAGCCGGAGCTTTCAGACGAAAAATCGGCGGCCATACGGGAAGAGATGCTGCGCTTCCTTGACAAAGGGCGGGAGCGCGCCGGACAGGGCGACGCAATGCAGGGCGCTTCTCGGGGGAAGCGCTGTAGCGGGAGACTTGAGCTTGCCGTTACAGTTATGAACACCGGGCAGGCCCGGTATTGTATTGAGCGAGGCGTCGATCATGTGTACCTTTCAGGCGCAGTGTTCCGGCCTGGCGGTCCTTTTTCGGCGGCAGAAATCAAGGAACTCGTTGCATACAAGGGAAACGCCAAAATCTGGCTTTGCCAGGGTCGCATGACGCTTGATCAGGAGCTTGAGGAATTTCAGGCCGCCCTTAAAACGCTTAACGGTATTGACGGCTTTCTGGTTTCGAGCCTGGGGGGACTCTCCGCTGTCAGCGGCGTTATAGGAAGTCCCGCCTGTAGGGGAGACTATGGCCTCAATATTCAGAACAGCCTTTCCTGGCGCTACTACCAAAGCTGCGGCCTTGACGGTTTTACGGTTTCCCCTGAAACAAAACTTGGCGACACCCTCACGTTGCTGGAAGCCCTGGCTTCCGGATACGGCGGAACCCGCAACGCCGGAAACCAAGCCGCCGCCGAACTCATTGTCTTTGGTTCTCCTACGGTGATGTACCTGGAGCATGACCTTTTTGAAAATACCGGTAGTACGCACAACAATGATGACAACGGCAGTTCCGAGTCCGAGACATTGATCCTTATTGATGAAAAAGGATTCCGCCATCCTGTGTTCAGGGATTCCTCCAAAGGCCAAGACTCTAGGGGCAGGAATCATGTACTCCTTGTTAAAGACATGTTTCTGCTTCCCTTTATGGGAGAGCTTGCCGTTGCGGGACTCAGTCGCGCCCGCGTTGAGGCGCCGTATTTGCCGCAGGAACAATTTACGCGGGTTGTGGATCTCTGCCTTGCGGTCAGGGATGATCCTGAAAACGCAGCCTCGTTGACCAAAGATTTTACGCCGCCCCGGACCGGCTTTAGCGCCGGACCCTGGGCTGTTCCGGAAAACGGAGGGGAATGATGGAGAGACAGGAAGCCCTTGCCTTGCGCAGGGAATATTTTATGCCTTGCGCGCAGCATTTTTACAAGGACCCGCCCCTTTTTGTCCGCGGGGACATGCAGTACTTGTACGACGAGCGGGGAAAAAAATACCTTGATTTTTTCGCCGGCGTTTCGGTGATGAACTGCGGCCATTCCAACCCCTTCATCATAGAAAGGGTTGCCGCCCAGCTCGGCAAGTTGCAGCACCTTACCAATGTGTACCTCACCGGGCCGGTACTGCGCCTTGCCGAGCGTCTTGCCCAAGTCATGCCCGGCAGACCGGCCCTGCCAGGGACTGCGCCTTACGGGTCATCAGGACTCGTAAGTTCGTTTTTCTGTAATTCTGGTTCAGAGGCGAATGAAGGAGCCTTGCTCCTTGCCCGGCTTGTAACCGGAAAACGGAAGTTCATAGCCCTGAACGGAGGTCTCCATGGGAGGACCTATCTTACCCAGGCGGCCACCGGCATACCCATGTGGCGCGCCGATCCGTTTTTGCCCAGCGATGTTTATTTTGCCGGCAACGCCGCGGACGTTATAGCCGCGCTTGAAAAAGACAGGAACATAGCAGCCTTTATCTGCGAACCCATTCAGGGAAACGGAGGCATCAGGCCCGTTCCTCCTGATTTTTTCAAAGAGATCGCCGGGCCTCTCAATGCCCATGGAGCGCTGCTCATTGTTGACGAGATACAATCAGGCTTTGCCCGTACCGGAAAGATGTTTGCTATCGAGCATTACGGTGTTGTTCCCGATATTATGACCATGAGCAAGGCCCTGGGAAACGGCATACCCATAGCGGCCTTCGCTTCGTCAAAAGAAATCGCCCTTCAGTTTACAAGACCATCGGCTTCGACTCTGGGCGGGAATCCTGTTTCCGCATGCGCGGCCCTGGCGGTTCTGGACTATATTGAACAGGAATGCCTGTGCGCCAAAGCCGAGGAGAACGGAGCCTATCTCCGCGCCCGCCTTGACACGCTTGCGGCAAAATTTCCGGTAATAAAGGAAGTGCGGGGCAAGGGTCTCATGCTGGGCGCCGAACTTGCGTTTGACGGCGGAGATCCGGACGGCGGGGGGCCAACAGACGCCGGATCTGTTGATGACAGCGCCAGGCTGACTGACCGTATCCTTGAGGAACTCAAGGAACGGGGTATCATACTCGGTAAGAACGGCCTTGGCCGGAACGTCCTTGCCTTTCAGCCGCCTCTGGTGATAAACCGGGGAGACATTGATTTTCTGATCGGGAATCTTGAAGATACACTGGAAAATATACTGGAGCGTGATGTTCTTCAAAGGTAAGAAGGGCGTTATATGAATATACGGAAAATCAAAAATGGGATCTGCTCCTCTTCAGGATGCGGAGCAAAAGGCGCGCATCTGGGATCACTCAAAGTTCTTGAAAAAATGGGTGTTCCCGCGCTTCGCTGATGGCATGCCCGCCTATGGGTTCCATCATCGGCGGCATCTACGCTTCAGGCGCGAGCCTCTAGCAGTTCCAATAATCGTGGTTTTTGCGGCATAAAAATACGCAAAATCCTACAAGTGCGACAGGGCGCTAGGGTTTGAAAATATAGCAGTCGAAGAATTTTCAAATGGCGCGCGTATCCTGTACCGCACCCTGGAAATCGCGGTGTATCACAGCCAAATGGAAAAGCGAAACCAGCCCCCGCTCCTAATCAGAGCCGCCGATGACACCGCGCCCTTGCCTTTGATAAGGCGACCCTGATTGTAGGGCTGGGAGAAAAAGCCGCCGGGGAAAGGCATCAGGACTTGGGGATTTTTTTCAAAAAGAAGATTTTTATACGCCATAGGCGCGCGTAATAATGAGATGCCATGCAAAATCATCTTGACGAGCGCGGCGGATACGTTTGGGCGGCAAGCGAGGCGGAAGCGTTGGGACACGGCGGTGTGACCAGAGCGCATTCGGACCGGATGTCTGCGGCGACAGGTATGTCAAGAAGCGCGATTGCGCAAGGAATTGCGGAAACGGCCCATCCGCAGGACGCCGCGCCACCGGATAGGGCGCGGCGTCCTGCGGCGGTCGGGAAAAAATCAGCGGGAATTCGGTTGACGCCAAGAAAAAAGATGCGCCGGGAGCTTATAAAACCGGGTGGAAAGAGCGGCGCGAGAAGGGAGAAAACCCTGCGGCGGCGGATCATGATGTTATTCCTCCCGATGCGCCCGCACGCCTATCCGTATGGCATATACGATCTGAAAGCCAACGCCTGATTTGTCAATGCGGGAATTGACCATGCCGCCCATACGCGCATGGCGGCTATATTCCGCTCCTTGCTGACGGCGGAGGTTCCAACGGTTCCAGAGGGAGGCGATGGAAATATGAGTTGTATATGTTATCGAATGAAACCGGCGTTTCGATTCGGCTTTGCCATTATCCGCCCGGGACAAGCGGGCGGAACAAAATAGAACGCCGTTTATTTCCATTCATCAGCATGAATTGGAGATGGGCGCCCTTGACAGATTGTCAAACCATTGTAGATTTGATAAGAAATGCCAGAACCCGAACAGGTCTCAGCGCCCGGCGCGAATTATACGCTGACAAATACGGCTTGGGCGTTCATATAGCTGATGAACAGATGCCAACGATAAAGCTGCGAGGGGACAAATTCCACAAGGATTGGAATTATACTCTACAACTTTCGCTACGCAATATGCAACGTTTATTTTTGCGAGAGTCCTAATCAAAAAAATATCAGGAAGAGTTATTTAATCTTTACAAAAGTATTAGCTCGTGAAATGATACGGAAAGTAATACGGCGCATATTTAATGCGCGCATGTCCGGCGCACCGGCATGGCGCGCGCTCAAAAACCGTTAGGATTGTCAGCCCAACACCCAAAATATATAGCGTATCAACAAAACGCGAAGGAGGCGCGGAAGGGTTTAAGGGAAGGCATCCTGAGATAAAAAAGGCGGCTAAAAACTGTGGAGCGGCCGTCTATTGGGGTGATGAACCGGCGATTCGTTCTGATTGTCACTGTGGGACGACCTGGGCGCATCGGGGCGAAACGCCAGTGATAAAAGCCGCCGGAGCGCGGTTTTCAGTTAATGCGCCGTCAACGGTTTGCGGCAAAAGGCGCATGAGATTTATGGCGGCAGACAAGACATGTACGATACCGGTATTTATAGATTCTTTAAAAAAGATTGCTTTTCAAGCGGAAAGAACCGGCGTTTCTTATAGCAAGATGGGCATCCAGTGCGTATAGAGTAAAAAAGCAAAAGCGTTTGTCGAGTCAACGGAAGGGAAATTAAGATTATATTATCCGCCCGGATGCCCGCCGGAATTAAACCCTGACGAGACGGTATGGGCGCATGTAAACCGCCATGCGGCAGGGAAAAAACAATCAACGAATCCAATCAATTTCTTGAAATAGTGAAAGAAGCTTTATTATGCGTTGATGCATAAACCAATTATTGTGTCAGCTTTTCTTAGAAAACCTTCATTACAATATTTATGAAAAGTTCAGTAACTGTGGGGATCCGCCCTTTTTGCAAGAAAATCGCTTTTGTTTTCTGTTTTTCCCTGTTTTATTTTTCAAGAAAACAAACCAAGGAAAAAATGAGAGCATCTTGAGCTTTTCCCAAAACGCGAACTACCGTTCAGCGAACTGCCGTTCGGGTTGGTTTTGAGAAAAGCTTTCAAAAACGCGGTCTAAAGCCCGCTTTTTCCCTCTAAATCTAAGGCGGCTTTCCCAAAACTGTCGATCCGCGCGTTTTGGGAAAGGATCTCTTGTATAATTTTTTAAAACCAACAGACTTGCAACGCTCACCCCCAACTCTCCCTAAAAATATATATTCTTACTGTCTTGTAGATTGAAAACAATGCCATTGCAAGAAATATTGACAACGACAGCCTAAAATTTAATCACTAAGGGGTTAATTCCCCGCCCCTTGGTGCGGTTAAAACCGGGGGTGGGGGGATTTGTTCCCTCCACATACGCAAGATTTCAAGAAGAAATCTTTAATGCCCCGCCATTCATGGGGATTCTTTATTACGCTTAAATCCGCCTCATTTTTTATATATCTATTTCTCCAGTAATAAGCTATTCTTTTTCCCCCCTCAATCTTACCCCGGAACCTCTAAAAACTGTCGAACCGCAGGTTCGCGTTTTTAGAGGTTTTCTTATGTACATATTCTATCAACCCGCCCATATTTTCCAGCGAAATCTCGTCCATATAATGATAAAATTCAATGTACCGCCCCGCGTTGAAAGGCGCTCTTTAAAAGCGGGTGTCGCGCCCGCGCATTCCAATATAAAATAGATTCGCCGCGGAACGCGCAAACGCGCGTGGCGTTTCATGCGGTTGAATATCGCCGACTATGCGGCGCGCTGTTCTATGCTGTTCTTGCGCCGAACGATTTGAGAAAGTTTTATTACAGCGCTTTTTTTGCCGCATACCGGGCGGCATAGCCCAAGCGCGCCGCCCCGCTTTCCTCCCGCAGGAGATTATCACACGCTCCGCTATAAGCCCAACCGTCCCGTCCGCGCAGTTTGCAAACGGCGTCCGCGAGCCGCGTTCGCCGTGTTTCAGCATCGCCTTTAACGGTTGTTCAGCAGCCGTCTACCGCCGCGGCAAGGAACTCCACGAGTTTCACCGCCTCTTCTTTGGTGAGCGTTACGCCTTTTCCCATTTTTTCATGTCCGGGCGACCAGTCCCGAATATCAATTTTGGGATTTCTGTTATTCCATGAAACAAGATTGATCTCTTTTTTCCAGCCGCTTTTTTCTTCGGAAAGAACGCCGAACGTTTTCTCAATGTTATAACTAATATCAGCCATATATTTCTCCTTCTGCAAGAAGCATAGCGTATTGCTGAAAGAAAAGCAAGCAATTCTTCATGGTTTTCCGCAAAAACTACTTGCAAATATTTTTCACAATATATATAATTATTCACATACAAGCCGTTTTCAAAAAATAAAAAATGGCTAATTCTATTTGGAGGCTTTATGGCAAAGCAAAAACTGAAAAATGTCTATTTCTTCGGAGAGGGAAACACCGAAGGAAACGCCGAAATGAAGGATATACTTGGCGGCAAAGGCGCTAATTTAGCGGAAATGAGCAGACTCGGAATACCGGTTCCGCCTGGGTTCACCATTTCAACCGAAGTGTGCGCCGCATATTATGAAAATAGAAAGAAATATCCTGAAGGTCTTGAAAAAGATGTCGCGGCAAACTTAAAAAGACTTGAAAAATTGATGGGGAAAAAATTGGGCGATCCGAAAGATCCGCTCCTGGTTTCCGTACGTTCGGGCGCTCCGGTTTCCATGCCCGGCATGATGGACACCATTCTTAATCTGGGCATCAATGATCGCGCGGTGGAAGGACTTGCAAAAAAAACAGGCAACCTCCGTTTCGCATGGGACGCATACCGAAGGTTTATTCAAATGTACGGCGATGTGGTGATGGAAGTCCCGCATAAAAATTTTGAAGCCGTGATAAAACGGATAAAAGAAGAAAAAGGCGCGCGGCTTGACACCGATTTGGACGCGGACGATTTGCGGCGGTTAGTGGAAGAATATAAAGAAATTGTACGGGAAGGAACGGGAAAAGATTTTCCGCAGGATCCGCACGAGCAATTATGGGGCGCGATAGGCGCGGTTTTCAGTTCATGGAACAACGAACGCGCCATAAAATACCGCCAAATCAATGAAATTAAAAATGTGAAAGGCACCGCGGTAAATGTGCAGTCAATGGTTTTTGGAAATATGGGCGAAAGTTCCGGCACCGGAGTCTGTTTCAGCCGCGATCCTTCAACTGGTGAAAATATTTTTTACGGCGAATACCTTATGAACGCCCAGGGAGAAGA
Source organism: Treponema sp. (assembly GCA_031279555.1). Lineage (GTDB taxonomy): Bacteria > Spirochaetota > Spirochaetia > Treponematales > Breznakiellaceae > JAIRKH01. The sequence continues at coordinate 16,554 of JAITIK010000102.1, forward strand.
TGTGGTCGCCGGCATCAGAACGCCCGAAAAAATAGCCACTCTGGAACAGAGGAATAAAAAGATTTACGATCAGCTTGTAAAAATCAGAAACAAATTGGAAAAGCATTTTCGTGACATGCAGGATATGGAATTCACGGTTCAGGACGGAAAATTGTTCCTTTTGCAAACCAGAAGCGGGAAGCGCACCGGCGCCGCGGCTGTAAAAATCGCGGTAGATATGGTGAACGAAAAACTCATCGCCAAAAAAACGGCGATTATGCGCGTTACTCCCGACTTGCTGGATCAGGTGCTCCATCCCATGATCGAAGCCAACGCCTTGAAAGAAGCCCAACCGCTGACAAAGGGCATCGAAGCTTCTCCAGGCGCCGGTTGCGGACGGATCGTATTTTCCGCTCAGGAAGCCGAAAACTGGCACGAGCGCGGGGAAAAGGTGCTGCTTGTGCGTCAGGAGACCAGCCCGGAAGATATAGGCGGCATGGTGGTTTCGCAGGGCATCCTCACCTCGACCGGCGGCAAGACAAGCCACGCCGCCGTTGTCGCGCGCGGTCTCGGCGCCCCCTGCATTGTAGGCGCGAAAGACGTTGCCATTCAGGGCGATCATGTCGTCATCGGGGAAAAAACCTTGAGAGAAGGGGACTGGATCACCATCGACGGTTCAATGGGCGATGTGTATGAAGGGCAGCTTCCGCTGGTGAAGCCTGAAATTTCGTCCGAAATGAAAACGTTCTTGCTCTGGTGCGACAACATCCGCGCAGGAGTTGTACGAGGCGGCATTAAAGGGTTTGAAGTGCGCGCCAACGCGGATCAGCCGGAAGACGCGAAACGCGCGTTTGATTTTGGCGCTCAAGGCGTGGGCTTGTGCCGCACCGAACATATGTTCTTTGACAAGGAAAAGCTCATCCACTTCCGCGCCATGATCGTGGCGGATTCGCTTGAAGAACGCAAGGAAGCGTTGAAAAAGATACTTTCGCTTCAGCAAAAGGATTTTTATGGCATATTCAAGGCTATGGCGGGGCGTCCGGTTACCATTCGGCTTCTGGATCCGCCGCTCCATGAATTCGTCCCCCATACACAGGAAGAGACCCAGGAATTGGCGGATCATCTCGGCGTGTCAATAGAAACCCTCCAGCCCAAGATCGACAGGCTCAAAGAGCAGAACCCCATGCTTGGACACCGCGGCTGCCGTCTTGCGGTCACCTACCCCGAAATCTACGATATGCAGGTTGAAGCCGTCGCGCGCGCGGCCGTTCAATGCCTGAAAGAAACCGTCCCGGTTCAACCGGAAATCATGATTCCGATTGTAGTGACTGCGCGGGAACTCAAGTTGCTCCGTCCCTGCGCGGAAGCGACTCTTACACGGGTGTTTGATGAAGAAAAAGTGCAGGTGTCGATAAAAATCGGCGCCATGATCGAAGTGCCGCGCGCCGCCATCCGTTCAGCCCATATCGCAAAGTACGCGGACTTCTTCAGTTTCGGCACTAATGATCTCACGCAGATGACTTTCGCCTTCAGCCGTGACGATGTGGCGGCGTTCCTGCCCGAATACCTCAAGAAAAACGTCCTTGACGTTGACCCGTTCAAATCCATTGATGAAGAAGGAGTGGGATTCCTCCTTCGCTATGCAACTGAGCAGGGGCGCGAGGTAAACCCCAATCTCAAGGTCGGCATCTGCGGAGAACATGGCGGAGACCCCAAAACCATTGATTTCTGCTACCGCGCCGGTCTTAGTTACGTGTCTTGCTCCCCGTTCCGCGTGCCGCTCGCCCGCCTTGCGGCAGCCCAAGCGGTTCTCAACAATCCTGATATAGGCCGCGAGGAAGCGTCTGTGAAAGCGCCGTCCGCTCCAAAAAAACGCGGTCGTCCGGCAGGGAGGCAATCCGCTAGCTCCGCTGGCGCAAAAGCCGCTGAGTCTGTTGCGCCCGTCGCTAAAAAACGGGGGCGCCCCGCCCGCGTGAAAGTTGAGGCTCCAGCGGTTGAAACGGCGGCTCCGGTTGTGCAAAAAAAACGCGGCAGACCCGCCCGCGCAAAAGTTGAGGCTCCGGCGGTTGAGACGGCGGCTCCGGTTGTGCAAAAAAAACGCGGCAGACCCGCCCGCGCAAAAGTTGAGGCTCCGGCGGCTGAGACGGCGGCTCCGGCAACGCAAAAAAAACGCGGCAGACCCCGGAAAGCATAAGGCGCCTGCCATCTTTTCGTACGCAATGACGGCGATACGCGCATTGCCGCCGCCATTGTTGTGATTGTAGATGGAATGGCTTCAAATTGAAGCCATTCTTGATTTGAAGCCGTCTTTGATAGGAGAATATGTGTTATGCAATATGTAGAATTCGGAAAAACCGGAGCGAACGTTTCGCGGCTTGGCATGGGTTGTATGAGGCTTCCCTCTGTGGAAAAGGACGGAAAGACGGTCTTTGATGAGGAAAAAGGGATCGCCGTCATCAAACGGGCGTATAATATCGGGGTGAACTACTTTGACACCGCGCCCTATTACTGTGACGGCGTGAGTGAAATCATCCTTGGGAAAGCGGTTAAAGGATTCCGCGATAAAATTTTTCTGTCTACGAAAAACCCTATTGAAAATTCATCGGGCGATGATTTTGAGAAACGGCTTGAGCGTTCCCTGAAAAAACTTGATACAGATTATATAGATTTTTATCATTTTTGGGGCATTAGCCTTGAAACATACGTCAACAGCATCTGCGCTAAAGACGGACCTATGGACAGAGTGAAAAAACTCAAAGAACAGGGTGTAGTGCGGCATATCAGTTTCTCTTTTCACGACAAAGCCGAGAATCTGTCGGAAATCCTGAAACGGGGTGAGGGCGCGCTTGAATCCCTGCTCTGCCAGTACAATCTGCTTGACCGCTCCAATGAAGCCGGCATGAAACTTGCCCACATGTACGGACTTGGCGTTACGGTCATGGGGCCGGTGGGCGGAGGAAGGCTGGGGATGCCCACGGAAGCGATCCGCGCCCTGCTCCCCGGCAAGCCTAAAAGTTCGGTGGAGATAGCCCTGCGTTTTGTATTCACCAATCCCAATGTCAATATCGCGCTTTCGGGCATGGGCGACATTGAAATGGTTGAAGAAAACGCGGCTATCGCAAGCAATACGTCTCCTTTGAACGCTGAAGAGAAGGCGCATCTTGAAGAGCAAGTCAAAGAAAACGAGCGGCTTTCGGAACTTTATTGTACAGGGTGCCGGTATTGTATGCCTTGTCCGCAAGACATCAACATACCGGAAATTTTTACGCTGATGAACTACCACCGTGTGTACGGACTTACGGACTATGCCCGCGGCAACTACGCGCAAATCGGCAAGGTTGACTGGCGCAAGTACAAAGACGCTTCCGCTTGCATTCAGTGTGGTGTGTGCGAAGAAAAGTGTCCGCAGAAACTGCCGATACGCAGGCAGCTTCAAGAAACGCATGAGACGCTCGCCAGCTAAATAAGCGCAAATGATCAAAAAAAGACGCCGGCAAAGCCGTGGTTTTTCCATTCTTATACCATGAGGCTTTTTCAAAATGCGCCCTTTGGGGCGGTAAATTTTAAAAAAGCCTCTTATGAGGAACCTCTAAAAACGAGCGGATTCGCATCAAACAACTTATTTGATTTTCCCATCCGCTCTTTTTAGAATTACGCGCCAACTATTTTGCAATTATTATTTTATTCAACCACATTCCCAAAAATACAAATAATACGCACAACACGTTATTTAACAAAATATTTACAAGCGCGCGCTTAATATTGCCATTGATAAAACACTGCGCCGTCTCCAATGAATATGTTGAGAAGGTTGTATAACCTCCCAGAAATCCGGTGATCAAAAACAACCTCCATTTGACATTCATTGAGAATAGATCGAATATATTTACCAAAAAACCTATTAACAACGCCCCAAAACAGTTGACAAAAAGAGTGGCGAGGGGAAATTTAACATTTATGGATGAATTGACAAATTGACTTGAGAAATATCGCAGCGACGCTCCAATTCCGCCGCCAATAACGACATATAAATAATGCATTTTAACGCTCCCATATTACCGCTAGAATGCGCGGACGCGGACATCGCCCTTGAATGGCAATATAATACATGAATAAAGCGAAGAATGCAACCGGGTTGGCGGGAAGAATGCGCCTAACGGTTTCAGACGAGCGGGTTTCCCCATGTTATGAACCCGCCCCTTAATCTTGAGCTTCAAAAGCGTGAGCGAGGAAGGCGTTCATGTGGGGGACATTGGAAAATCCACCGTGAAAGGGGAAAAGTCCTGTGGAGATATTAAAGAAGTGATTGCGCCATGAAAGGGGATGCCATGCGGAAAACGAAAATCTATCTTTTGCTGTTATAACCGAAACGTTCCCCCAAACGCGCAGAGAGACAGTTTTGGGAAAGGCTCAATATATAAAACTTTGCCAACTTTTCGCACTGCCTCTCATTAGAAACTAACCCGGAAGCGTCTCATGTCTTACGTCAAATTCTAACCATACGAAAATAGCGCCGGTATCACCAACAGCGAAGTAGGTATGGAGTTGCCTTTGAAAAGACGGAAGAAACTCAAAGTCCAATAAGCGGGAGAAGCCAAGCGTACTAGATGCCTTTATTCGCAGTGGAGTCTCATCCCCCGCTGAACCTTTGGTTCGCGCTTGCCGCAGTTGAAGCGGACGACGTTTGCAGAAATGAGCGGCAACCAGACGCTATTATAAATCTCCTTATCCCGGTTATGAGCCGCTTCGAACGCGAAGAACAAGCCTGTGGCAAATCGACATGGTTCACGCGATGGAGGCAATATATCGGGCGAATTTTGGTTCGCCTTTACCGTTACTGCTGAACGCTCCGTTAAAAAACGCTTGTCTCCTCAAATCCGGAATAGACAAGCGCATTAGATTCTTCCATGCGAGCGAGGCGTTAGCGCGCGGCTTTTTATGACGCGCCGCCGCTGCGGTACGGCAGCGCGCGTGTTTTAACCGGCGCCGGTAGAGGATGCGTCTTTGCCAGCGTCAGGCGTCCGGGCCGGCTTAAAATAAACCGTCACCTTTGTCCCTTCACCCTCACGGCTATCCAGCGTGATTTCCGCGTTATGCGCGGACGTTATATGCTTGACAATCGCAAGCCCGAGACCGGTGCCGCCCGTTTTTTTGGAGCGTGATTTGTCCACACGGTAAAACCGCTCAAACACCCTGCTTTGCGCTTCTTTGGAAATCCCGATGCCCGTATCCGATACGGACGCGGCGACAAGTTCGCCGCTTTCCGCAACTTCAACCGTCACCGACCCGCCCGGCTTGTTGTACTTTATCGCGTTGTCTATCAGATTGAAAAACAGTTCCGCCATCATGGACGGGTTCGCATTGACAACGGCGTCCGCGCCAATGGCGGCGCCATTGGCTTTTACGGTTACGGACACGCCCAATTCCGAGGCTTTTTGCGCAAGCGCCGCAGCGCTCTCCCGCGCCGCCGCGGCAAGGTTCACGGGGGCGAACAGTTCGCGGTTTTCCCCCTCGTCCAGACGCGACAGCAACATAATATCTTCGACCAGCGCGATCAAACGCCACGACTCGTCTTTTATCTTGCGGATGAACGCGGCTTTGTCACGCTCCTGAACCATGCCGCTGTCCAGCAGTTCCGCGTAACCGGATATGCTGGTGAGCGGCGTTTTCAGTTCGTGGGAAACATTAGCCGAAAATTCGCGGCGCAGTTTCTCCGCTTTTGATTTTTCCGTAACGTCAAGGAACAGCAGAATCGCTCCATTGTCCGTAACCGGGCTGAAATACACACGGTAATCTCGCCCCGCCCTTTCCATATCCGTTTCGCCGCGATTTCCGGCCAGCGCGTTGCGCGTGTATTCCAGAAGCGTAATATCGCGGAGAAGCTCAAGGATGTTTTTCCCTTCCATAGGCGCGTCCGCTTCGAAAATCCGCAGGACGCTCTTGTTCGCGGAAAGTATGATTCCGCGCCAGTCAAGCAACGCCGCCCCTTCGCTCATATTTTCCATAATGGCGTTTATGGCGTCCGACCGTTCCTGTAAAGACGCGAGTTGCCCGGCTATTTGCGCGCGCTGCTTCTCAATGGCGCGGACAAAGGGGGTGATCTCGTCATAGGGGGCGGCGATATCGCCGGCGGGGATTTCACCATCAAGGCGCATCGCGTTAAGCGGCTTGACAATACGGTTGGTGAGGGCGCCGGCGGCGATGTAACAGATGATGATCATGCAGATCAACACGCCGAAAACAGCGGGCAACGCCCGCCCAAACAACGCGAAGAAACTGCTGGTGGTTTTCGCGGCGCGCAAGATCAACCCGTTCGGCAGTTCCACCGCGTAATAGTACGTCTCCTGCCGCAAGGTGTTGGAAAAGCGGCGGCTTTCTCCAAAACCGGCGTTCCGCGCCGCGCGGATTTCTTCCCGTTCCCTATGATTTTCAAGCGTTTCCGCCTCAACAGCGCTGTCGTACAGCACGCTCCCATCCGGACCCACAATTGAAACGCGCGCATCTTCCGCGAGCGCGGAAAACGCTTTGTTCGCCGCGATCTCTTGCGCGAAATCGCGCCGGTCGAACTGGGCCGGTTCAGCCGCGTGAGCGACATTTGAACCGGCGAGCGCATCCTTGAGCAATTGAACCCGCCGCTTCACATCCGATTGCAGATAGATTGAAAATTGATGGTAAAAAATGAGGCACAACACGCAAGAGGCGAGCGCAAGGCTCGCGCTGGTGAGCAGCGCCATACTCAAATAAATGCGTTTTTTCATACCTCATCCTCTATTTTGTACCCTACGTTGCGTACGGTTTTAATAACGCCCCCCGCTTCCCCCAATTTTTGCCGAAGCGACTTGATATGCATGTCAACGGTTCTGCTGTCCCCAAAGTAATCGCTTCCCCAGATGCGAGTCAGGATGGTTTCGCGGGTTAGAACGACATTTTTTTTACGCATAAGGTAGCGCAACAATTCAAATTCCTTGTAGGTTATTACGGTTATTTCCGTTCCATTAACATGGACGGTGCGTTTGTTCGGGGAAAGGACAATGCCGCCCGCGCCGTGGATGGCGACAACGAGATCGGAGGGAGCGTCCGTTCTCGAATCGCTCCTGCGCAGAACCGCCCGAATGCGGGCAACAACCTCCACCACGGAGAAGGGCTTTGTGATGTAGTCGTCCGCGCCCAAGTCCAGACCTTTGACCCGATCATGCTCCGCGCCCTTTGCGGTGAGCATGATGACCGGGATTTTTTCCGTTTTCCCGAACGCCCTCATCTTTTTGAGAAGCGAAATCCCGTCTTCACCGGGGAGCATGATGTCCAACAGTATCAAATCGGGCGTTTTGGCGTCAGACCCTGCGGCGCGCGACGCGGCGTACAACGCTTCGTAAAAAAGCCTGCCGTCCGCGTAACCGGAAACGTCAAAGCCGGATTGAGTGAGGGCGTATAGCAACAGTTCCCGAATATTGTCGTCATCCTCTACTACAAATATCTTGCGCATTTCTCCTCGTTCTCCCTGAAACTGATCCGCGACGCAACGTTGCGCTGTATCACGACGCCGCCCAGCGTCGAGCCGCGACGCAACGTTGCGCTGTATCACGACGCCGCCCAGCGTCGAGCCGCGACGTAGCGTTGCGTTGTATCACGACGCCGCCCAGCGTCGAGCCGCGACGCAATTTTCCGCCAATTAAAAAAATTAGAAAACCCGCTTGTCCTTGTGTATGCCCGTTATAGAAAAAATCACCCATTCGGCGATGTTGACCGCGTGATCGCTGATGCGCTCGTAGTATTTCGCTATTTGCAGAAGATCAAAGGCTTGTTCGCCGTTATTCGCGTCCTCATGCACCAAGTCGATCAAGTCTTTCTTCACGGCGGAAAAAAGAGCGTCCACCACATCGTCGCGGGCGATGACCGCCTGCGCCAGTTCCACATCTTTTTTTACAAACGCATCTATGCTTTCCGTCACCATTTTGCTCGCGGCCTCCGCCATCTGCGGGATGCGATCCAGCTTGGTGATGTAATCCTGCCTGGAAAGGTCCACACAAATATCGGAAATGTCCGCGGCGTGATCGCCGATGCGCTCCATATCGGTGATCATTTTCAACGCTGTGGAAACCTGCCCCAAATCCCGCGCCACAGGCTGTTGCATAAGGATCAATTTGAGGCACCTGCTCTCAATTTCCCGCTCAGCCTCATTGATAACCACGTCATTCTCTATAACCGCCCGCGCCTCGTCCGCGTCCTGCAACACCAAGGCTTTCGTAGCCATGGAAATGGCGCGTTCAATCAAAGCGCCCATTTCAATCAACATATTGTTCAGTTCCGCAAGCTGCTCGTCAAACCGTCCCCGCATTATCCAAACCTCCCCGTAATATAGTCCTCGGTGCGCTTGTCCGAAGGCATCGCAAACAGCCGTTCGGTGTCGCCATATTCTATGACCTCGCCCAGCAGAAAAAACACCGTGCTGCCGCTGATCCGCGCCGCTTGCTGCATGTTGTGCGTTACAATAACGATACTGTACTTCTCACGCAATGTCAGCAACAATTCCTCAATTTTTCCAGTGGAAACCGGATCAAGCGCGCTGGTCGGCTCGTCCAATAAAAGCACCTCCGGGGAAACCGCCAAAGCCCTCGCTATGCACAGACGCTGTTGCTGGCCGCCCGACAGCCCCAGCGCCGATTTTTTCAGCCTGTCCTTCACTTCATCCCAAATGGCCGCGTCGCGCAATGACTGCTCGACTATATCGTCCAGATCGCGCCGCGACTTCACGCCGTGCGTCCGCGGACCAAACGCTATGTTGTCGTAAACGCTCATGGGAAAAGGGTTGGGTTTTTGAAACACCATGCCTACCCGCTTGCGCAGCATACTGACGTCGGGATAGGCGTAAATATCTTCGCCAAAAAGCCGCGCGCGCCCGGACACGACGCAACCGTCCACAAGATCGTTCATACGGTTGAGCGTTTTGATAAACGTGCTTTTTCCACATCCTGAAGGGCCGATAAACGCCGTTATTGTATTGGCTTCAATTTCCATGTTGATTTCTTTGAGCGCGTGAAACGCGCCGTAATGTACATTCAAATCGCTGATTTCAAAACAATTCATTCTCTCGCTCCGTTTTGTATTCCCACACGCTTTGATATGGCGGCGGAGGCCGCGTTTATCAGAATGACGGCAAGCAGCAACACCACCGCCGTCGCGTACCCTTCGCCGGTGTGGAGACCCTCGCTGGACAGGGCGTACATGTGAACCGATAATGTCCTCGCGGACTGCATGGGATTCGCCGGAATCTGCGCCACGGTTCCGGCTGTGTAGATCAACGCGGCGGTTTCTCCCACAACGCGCCCTATCGCGAGAATAACGCCGGCGGATATGCCCGGCGCGGCCGCAGGCAACGCCACCCGAAAGACCATCCTGAGCCGTCCCGCGCCGAGTCCAAACGCACCCTCTCGCCATGTGTCCGGCACAGACCGAAGCGCCTCTTCGGTGGAACGCAAAATGAGCGGCAGAATCATAACGGAAAGGGTGAACGCGCCCGCGATGACCGAAAACCCCCATCCGAGAAAGGTGACGAAAAACAACAGCCCAAAGAGTCCATACACAATGGACGGGATTCCCGCCAGCGTTTCCGTGGTTACGCGGATGACGGCGACCGTTTTGCTCCCACGCGGCGCATATTCCGCAAGCCAGATCGCCGCGAAAATGCCCAGAGGCGCGGCGATTGCCAGCGACAACAGGGTTATGATGACGGTGGAAACAAGCGCCGGCGTCAAGGAGACATTTTCGCTCGTGTACGTGAGGGAAAACAGTTTCGGCGTGATGTGAGGAACGCCCTTCACCAGTATAAATCCGATGATGTACAGAAGCGCGGCGACAGTCACGCCGGCCGCCGTCCATGTCGCCAACCCCAACAGCGCTTCTTTTACTTTTTTCACCTTGCGACCTGTGACTGGCGCCCCAGATGATTTCGCTTTTTTTACCTTTTCCATTCTTTTTTCCTTTGTAACCGTGTCCGGTGATCCAGACGAATCAGTTCTGCCGCGTTCGCGTCTAAAAGTATCAAAAAGACCGTTTTGTCAATGCGGAGAAACTCATGTTTATCAGCAGAATGAATACAAACAAGGCTACACCCGTGGCGATCAGCGCCTCACGGTGCAGTTCAGCCGCGTATCCCATCTCAATCACGATGTTCGCCGTCAATGTGCGCGCCCCTTTCAGCAGGGAAACGGGCATACGCGCCTGATTGCCCGCCACCATGATGACCGCCATCGTTTCGCCGACCGCACGTCCAACGCTCAACACCGCGGCCGCAAGTATGCCGGATTTTGCGGCGGGCAACTCAACGGCGAAGACCGCGCGGTAATGTCCGGCTCCCAGCGCTAAAGCCCCCTCGTAGTACTGCGGCGGCACGGCGCGGATCGCGCTTTCAGATATGACGATAACGGTCGGGAGGATCATAATGCCAAGTAGGATGCACGCGGATAAAATGCTGTTTCCCGCAAGCGGGACAATCGCAGTCATGCCGAAAAACCCATACACCACCGAAGGGACGCCCGCCAGCAAATCCACGGCGGGCTTTACGGCGCGGTAGAGCTTTTGAGGGCAGACCCGCGCCAAAAATACGGCGGTCAGAATGCCGGTGGGAACGCCGATGAAGATGGCGCCTGCGGTGACATACAAGCTGCCGGCGATCATCGGCAATATGCCGAAAGACGGGGGTACGTCTGAGGGCGACCATTCTTTGCCAAGCAGAAACGCCGCCGCGCCGATCTTCCCGATTGCGGGAAGACCGTTCGCCAGCAAGAAAAAACAGATCAACGCAAGCGCGAGTATGGACGCCGCGGCTGAAAGAAAAAACACCACGCTCATAAGCTTCTCTTGCACCAGTTTTTTCATTTGACCCGCAGACATCGCGGCGGACGCCGCCTCCATTATGCCGTTGAGCCGTTTCTCTTGCTCAATGTTCATTTGATCACCTGACTCCACCGCGTTGTTTCTCCGGTAAAGACCGCTTTTATTTCATCTTTCGTTAAGTTCGCCGCCGGGTTATTCTTGTTCACAATAACCGCAATGCCGTCAATGGCGATCTTCACTGGCGTAAGATGCGCCAGTTCGCTGTCTTTCAAGTCGCGGCTCGACATGCCGATGTCACAGGCGCCATCCAGAGCCGCGGTCATGCCCGCGGACGAATCGCTCATCTGTATTTCAATGACAGCGGACGGGTTCAGCGCGTTATAGGCTTCTTTCAATTTTTCCATGACCGGCGTCACCGAAGACGATCCCGCGATGACAATTTTGCCTGCGGGCTTGCTCCCCGCATAAGGAACGGCGGCGGCGTTCACCGGAATATAGCTCTTTGCGATGACGGACTGCCCTTCCGCCGAAAGGATAAAGCCGATGAAATCCTTTGTCAAAGCGGATTCAGCGGCTTCGCCCTTTGTAGCGATGTAAAACGGCCGTGAAACCGTATATGAGCCGTTTTTCACGTTCGCAGTGGTCGCGGCGACTCCGTTTACTGCCACAGCCTTGACCGTCTCGTTCAGCGAGCCAAGAGAAATATATCCGATGGCATATACGTCCCCGGCGATGTTCATCATCATCACATCGGTTTGTTTGGCGATGACCGCTTCTTTTGTGGTCGTGTCCCTGCGGCTGCCGTCCGCGCCCCTAACCTCAATGCCGAACAGTTCGATAAACGCCCCGCGCGTTCCAGAGCCATCCTCGCGGGACACCACGTTGACGCTCTTTTGCGGATCAAAACTCGTCGTATCCTTGTCTCCGTTGGCAAACGCCATTCCTGTCGTTGACAGCGAAATAATGAACGCCGCCGCTAACACTTTCTTCATGTTCCATATCTTTTTCATACCAATCCTCCATAATTAGATGCTGTTCCAAAACGTCTTGAGGGGAACGCCTAATGGCGCCGTCCGCCGGATGCGCCTGACAGACGCGCCCACTGGCGGACAAGTCTTGGAATTGGCTTTGATGATAATCGCCCATTGTGTAATGTATATGATATGTAAGTAAAAAACACGTAAATTTCTCCCTTGCGATTCGCGCCGCGTACGAGCCGCTTGGCCTCTCGCAAAGAAAAAACAAAACTGCCCTCAACCCCCTTGCAAAAAAGAACGATACAATGTATAGTAGTGTTGTTGCTGAATTCAGCCTTAAATAACACTATATATTGTGTATATGGTGTGTATAACTGTGTATAACGCTGTGGATAAGTTATCTAGGTATTTGTATGACAAGGAATTTTATATGCGGTGTCCGAATTGCGGCAGTATAGATGACAAGGTGCTTGACTCAAGGACGCTTGCGGCGGGAGACGCAATCCGCAGACGGAGAGAATGTCTGAGTTGCGGATTCAGGTTTACAAGTTACGAGCGCATTGAGATAAAACCTTTTATGGTGATCAAAAAGAATGGGCGCCGGGAGCCTTTCGACCGGAATAAGATTGAACGCGGGATACAGCGGGCTTTGGAGAAGCGCCCCGTGTCCCAGATGAGCATCGAAAACTTGGTCAATGAGGTCGAAGACGCTTCGGCCATGCTGGGAAAAGTAACTCGTGAGATACCCGCAAGCGCCATAGGAAATTTGGCGCTTGAAAAGCTGGCGGAACTTGACAAGGTCGCGTACATCCGCTTCGCGTCGGTATACCGGCATTTTGAGAGCATAGATGAATTTATTGCAGAGGTAAGAAACTGGGAGGAAAATCATGATTAAGTACGTAGTAAAACGATCGGGCGGTGTGGAGGCGTATGACCGAGGGAAGATATACAACGCCATCAACAAGGCGTTCTGCGCCGTCCGAGGGAATCTCGCGGAGAATGCCGCGGACAGAATAGACGCCATTGCCAGCCGTGTGGAAGAGATGATCGCGGATATGATGGCGATGCGGCATCCGCATTCTATTCCCGCGATTGAGGAAATTCAGGATTTGGTGGAGAACGCGCTCGTCGAAGCCAAGGAGACGGCGGTCGCCAAGGCGTACATCCTGTATCGCGCAAGACACGAAGCGATGCGGGACGCGAAAAAGCTCATGCTGGACATTGATTCCACTATGGACGGGTATTTGAGGCAGGAAGATTGGCGCGTCAATGAGAACGCCAATGTGAACTATTCGCTGGGCGGACTCATTCTCCATAATTCCGGCAGCATCACCGCCAATTACTGGCTCAAGAACATCTACACCCCGAAAATCGCGGACGCCCACCGGAACGCGGATTTCCATATCCACGATCTGTCCATGTTTTCAGGCTATTGCGCGGGCTGGTCGTTGCGGCAGCTCATCGCCGAAGGATTGGGCGGCGTTACGGACAAGATCACGTCCTATCCCGCGAAACACCTTTCAACGCTCATGCAGCAGGCGGTGAATTTCCTCGGTTGCCTCCAGAACGAATGGGCGGGCGCTCAAGCCTTCAGTTCATTTGACACCTACATCGCCCCGTTTGTACATGCGGACGATCTTTCGGACAAAGAGGTGAAGCAGTGCCTCCAGAGCTTCGTATTCGGCGTAAACACGCCCAGCCGCTGGGGGTCCCAGGCGCCCTTCACCAACATCACGCTTGACTGGACATGCCCGGCCGACCTCAAAGACAAGAAAGCCGTTATAGGCGGCAAGGAGGTGGACTTCACCTACGGAGACTGCAAGCCGGAAATGGACAGGGTGAACAGACTCTTCATAGAATTGATGATTGAAGGAGACGCGGAAGGACGCGGGTTCCAGTACCCCATTCCCACCTACAACATCACCGAAGATTTTGATTGGGACAGCGACAACGCCAGGCTGCTCTTTGAGATGACCGCGCGGTACGGCACCCCGTATTTCCAGAACTTCGTCAATTCAGATCTGAATCCGGGCGACGTGCGGAGCATGTGTTGCCGCCTCCAGTTGGACAAGCGCGAACTTCGCAAACGCGGCGGCGGACTGTTCGGCTCAGACGAGCTTACCGGCTCCATTGGCGTTGTCACCATCAACCTTCCCCGGATTGGGTATCTCGCCCAAACCGAGCAAGATTTTTTCAAGAAACTTGAATATCTCATGGAGCTTGCCAAGGAAAGCCTCTTGATCAAGCGGAAAGCAGTCAATCGGCTTTTGCAATCCGGCCTTTTCCCGTATACAAAACGGTACCTGCGCACTTTGGACAACCACTTCAACACCATTGGGCTGGTCGGCATGAACGAGTGCCTGCAAAATTTTCTGGGCAGAAATGTAACCATCGACACCGAAAAAGGGCAGGCGTTCGCCAAAAAGACGCTGGCGTTCATGCGGGGCAAACTCGCCGATTATCAGGAAGAAACCGGAGAACTCTTCAACCTTGAGGCGTCGCCCGCGGAATCGACATCATACCGTTTGGCGAAACACGACAAGGAACGCTATCCCAAGATCATCACGGCGGGCGCCGGTGAGCCGTATTATACGAATTCGACCCAATTGCCAGTCGGATTGACCCATGATGTTTTCGACGCCCTTGATTTGCAGGAGCCACTTCAGACTACCTACACGGGCGGCACCGTGTTTCACGCCTTTTTGGGAGAAGCTATTGACGACTGGAAAACTTGCCGCGACTTGGTGCGAACCATAGCCAATAACTACCGCATCCCGTACTTCACCATTTCACCCACCTTTTCGGTGTGCCAAAAGCACGGCTACCTCAAAGGGGAGCATTTCACCTGCCCTAAGTGCAAAGAGGAACAAGAATCCGCGATAAAATCGCGGATAGCCGAACTGGAAGAAGAGCGGGAATCCGTTCTAGCGGCTATGGCGCGCGCTGTGTAAGGGGTTGGAGCGCGTTGTCAATGAATGCGTAGCATCGTACGATGTGTAGCGGCAGTGACAACGGCCTCTAATCTATTTCTCATCTTATATTTATTTAGGAGGTAAATAACAATGAGAACTATTGAAGAAATCAACAACGATTTGCAGAAAGCGAGGGAAGATCTCGCCGCTGTACAGGGCGGGCCCGCCGAGGTGTACAGCCGCATCGTAGGCTACTACCGTTCGGTGCGGAATTGGAATAAAGGCAAGAAAGAGGAGTACGGCGAGCGGAAGCTGTTCGAGATTTCGGAAGCCCAAATCGCTAAAACGGGCGCCGCGGAGAGGGAGGCGGTTCGAGAGGAGGCGCGGGAAGAACCGGTTCCTGCCGCAGAAGCCGGCGCAGACGTGCGAGAGGCGGCGCAACCGGCGATTCCTGCTGACGCTTCGCGCAATTCGCGCCTGTTGCTTTTCGTCCGCCCCGCGTGTCCCGCCTGTCCTTCCGCAAAAGCGGCCGCCGGCAAACTCGGCATCCCAATTGACATGGTGAACGCGGATACGGAAGACGGGCTTGCGGAAGCGAGATGCAGGCGGGTGTTTTCAACGCCGACCGCCATACTGCTTTCCAAAGACGGCAAGGAGATCACCCGCGCCCTTGACAGCGCGGGCATCGCCGCTCTGGAATATCTGATCGCGGGGTGAGGATCGGTTGTAACGGACGCCGCAGGGGATGGGCCTCCTTATGGGTATGTTGCCGCCGAATCACGCGCGCTGTCTCGCGGACGATAAATTCGGCGGCAACCTGGAGCAATGTCATGCGTATCATTTAACGCGGGGCGGCTTGCGGCGTTGTGAAATATAGGGAGAATTTTTAGGAGAAAGAATGAATTATTTGTTATTTGGCGGTCAGTCGTCTGTTGGAAAGAGTGAAGCGATTAAGCGTTTGGAGGAGTTTCTTAAAAGGAAAGGAATAGTAACATCAGAAAAGTCTAAACCTCTAAATGAAGAAGGAGATTTTTATGCATGTCTTGATGGAGCTAATTCAGCAGGCGCGAAGGTTCGGATTCTCGTTTCATCGGCGGCCGATACGCCTCCTATAATACGAGGTTTTAAACGCTACTGTGATTCGCATGAGCCTTATGATTTTATCATAAGCGCTATTCGGGATGACGGCGACCCGCAACGCGACAATTTTTTTTCGACTATGGGTGTAACGCCTTCTGATTATGTTATGGAAATTCCAATGGGAAGAATCGTAAGGATAAACACTTATGACAAGGCGGTGAAGTGGTATGGCAATGCAATAGATGTTTTAGCGCATATAATTGTGGGCAACGCGCCATTTTTTATCTAACGTTTATCAATGAAGGGCGATAACACAAAGGCGCCACGCCAAATTTCCAGTTACATTTAGGGACGGTAAAGAAGCGATTTGAGATTGGCAAACCGATGTCAAGGAGTTAAGGTGTTCAGGAGGAGGGAGGATAATGGCATACATACCTATTAGAATAAACTTTCACCATCGGCTTCGCTTTTTATGCGCCCTATGATCGGCAACTCCCTTGTAAAAACGCTCTTTGAACTCAAAGGCAACCCCAGAGTCTGCATATATACCGAACCTCTCTGGGGCCTTTCAATGAACCTTTGCCTGCCCTATGCGTCGGTGTACATGATAGCGCTCGGACTCAACGATACGGAAGTCGGGTTAATAGCAACCGTCTACATGCTCTCACAGGTGGCGTTCGCCTGTCTGAGCGGTCCCATCACTGACAAGTTCGGCAGGCGTAAAACAACGGCGATCTTCGATTTCCTCTCATGGTGCGCGCCATGCCTCATCTGGCTCAAAGCTGAAAATTTCTGGTTCTTTCTTATAGCAGCCTTATTCAACGGCGCAATGAAAGTCCCCACCAATTCATGGGACTGTCTCATGGTTGAAGACGCCGAACGCTCGCAGATCACGCAATTGTACTCGCTCGTTATTGTCTGCGGACAGCTTTCCGCGCTTTTTGCGCCAATCGCCTCTCTGCTGGTCGCGCGTCTAACCATGATTCCAGCGGTCAGAATCCTCTACATGAATGCCTTTATCGTCATGAGTCTCAAGATCGGCGTGCTCTACCGCTTCTCACACGAAACTCGCGTCGGCATGTTGCGCATGAGTGAAACCAAAGGGCAGAGTATATGGACGCTTGCCGGCGGCTACGGCGGCGTGTTAAAGATCATAGTTTCGTCCCGCGGCTCCATTTTTTCACTTGTCATAACCGCGCTTGTAGGCGCGGCCGGCATGATCAACATCACGTTCTGGCAGGTCATTGTCAGCAAAAAACTATTGGCGCCGGACGCGCTGCTGCCGCTTTTCCCCATGTTCCGCTCGATCATTGCCATCGTATTTCTCTTTATCGTCGCGCCTCGCCTGTCAAACATAACGCTCAAAACGCCGCTGCTGATCGGATTCGTATCCTATATGATCGGGCAGACCATTCTGATACTCACGCCGCCCCAAAGCGGACTCACCTATGCGATCCTGTGCCTCTCGCTTGTTTTTGACGGATTCGGTTCGAGCGTACTCGCCATGCTAGCCGAATCTCTGGTCGCGCTGTACGTCAACAAAGACGAACGGGCGCGGGTCATGGCTATTCAGCATATGATCATCATGTTCGCCACCTCGCCCTTCGGCTGGATAAGCGGCGTTCTGTCGGGCGTCTCACGGAACCTGCCCTTTGTGTTAAGCGTGGTGTTGCTGGCCGCCGGCGTCGTCGCGACGCTGGCGTTTTACCGGGGTGACGGGAAGAAAAGCGAGCAAGCGTTGTCTGGAAAGACCGTTTTTTGACAGTGAAGTCTCATACCGCGCTTTTATCGAGTAACGCCTCGCGGCGCGCCATGTATGTTTTTGTGTTTTTTCAGAAATTCTCGCTTTTTTATTCATAAGGGAATAATACCACCTAAAAAAATTGACAATGCGGATTTCATTATCGACAAAGACGTTTTTGGGATTGGCAAACCAATGTCAATGGGGTTTTAAGGTGTTTGCCGGGGGAGAAGATAATGGCGTACATACTTATTGGAACCTCTGGAAACTCAACCGAAGTTTCCAGAGGTTCCTTACGCGGAGCGGGCGCGAGGCTCGCGCCAGAGCGGGTGTCAGCCTCGCGCCAGAGCGGGAGCGAGCCTCGCGCCAGAGCGGGAGCGAGCCTCGCGCCAGAGCGAGTGCGAGGCTCCCACCAGAGCGGGTGTCAGCCTCCCACCAGAGCGGGAGCGAGCCTCGCGCCAGAGCGGGTGTGAGCCTCGCGCCAGAGCGGGTGTGAGCCTCCCGCCAGAGCGGGTGTGAGCCTCCCACCAGAGCGGGCGCGAGCCTCGCGCCAGAGCGGGTGTCAGCCTCCCACCAGAGGAGCGGGAGCGAGCCTCGCGCCAGAGCGGGAGCGAGCCTCGCGCCAGAGCGGGAGCGAGGCTCGCGCCAGAGCGGGAGCGAGCCTCCCACCAGGCCGGTGGCGGGGCGTTCAGGCTTCCGCGGGCGATTCGGGCTGGGGAACAATCAAGGGGAAGTCGTACGTGATGGTCCGGACATCCTTGAGCAAGCGCTGGGCGGTGGAAAAGCG
>JAITIK010000194.1 GCA_031279555.1 Treponema sp.
TGTGCGGACTGGGGTTATATGTTTTTCTGGTGAGATAGTGGATGGTTCTAGTATTAATTATAGCGCTTCGAAAGGATATTTTGTTGTTAAGATTGAGGATTCTGGTTCGTGGAAGTTGATAAAGGATGCGTATACAGTCGTTCGTTGGAAGTCTTTGACTCAAGATTCTGTTGAGTTGGCTGTAGCTTCTAAAACTGATCATATGGATGCTGTGGATGTAGGGAAGTCTACATATGATGAGGCTATAGAGGAGTATACAGAGGAAAAGGGGTATTTTGTTAGATATTATGAGTGTGGTAAGATAGACAATTTCCGTTGGGTTTTAGATGGGGATGGTTTTGATGAAGGTTCTTGGGAGAGTGATGTTTGGGATGAGGATGGGGATTTTGTAACTGAAGAGTGGTGAGATTGTTTTTGTTTGAGTTGTTGTTGTTGTTTAAGGTTAGATTTGCTTTTAAAGACGTGTTTTTTTGAGATGCGCCTTTTTATTAAAATAAAGCAAGAAAGTTGAACAATGAGGATAGTAAAGAATAGCTTCATGCGGAAACGTATAGGAGGATATATACCATATATGGACTCGCATTATAGTGGATTGCCCGTTGGAAGACGCCGGACGCGCCTCGACGCCGCGCAGCGTCGCGCCCTCAAGACCGGCGCGGAAGCGGACGCTGGCTTTGGGAAAATCAGCGCCCGCCATGCCCCCGCCTGCGGACGGACTCACTGGCCAACCAGCGCGGTCTGGTAACTCGTAAGAGCGGCTTGCAAGCCGGCGTCCACGCTGTAACTGCTGTCGTCAGCCCCGGTGAACGTCCATTTGAAATCGCCGCCGCCCATGCGCCCCGCATACTGCATAACCTTGTCTTTCGCCGCTTGCGGCTCGTCCGGCGTATAGGCGTAGAAATCTCCGGCTGTGTCAAAGTTGTTGTAGGCGTGGGCGCCTTTAAGCGTTTTCACCGCAGCCGGTATTATCTCGCTCCGGGTCGCCGCGACATAGGCGTCAAACTGAGTCGTGTTGGCGCTTCCGTAGGCCACAAAGCTCGCTTGTCCGCTCATGTAGTTGTTGTACGCCTTGATGATGCCCCCGTCTTCGCTGGAGAACGTCCCGGTGTCGGAACCCTGCATGGAGATGAGCATGGGGTATTTCGCGTTGCGGAAATAATTCCCCTCGGCGAACACCGAGCAGCCATAGGTCGCGCCTATGCCATACTTGGAAACGCCGTCATAGTAGTTGTTGTACACATGCGCCGTGTGAACCCGCGCCCGGGGGTGGCGGCTGTCCGAGTGGTCGTACCAGTTGTGGTGGAGCGTCAGCAGTCCGGGCGTTCCGTCAGGGCCGGTTTCCTTGTTTCCTATCAGATGCGTCTTGCCCGTGTCCCAGAAGTGGTTGTAGGAGAAGGTGACGTAGGTCGAGCCTTTGGCGTCCATCGCCCCGTCGCCCTTGGCTTGATCCGCGTCGCTTCCGGCCTGTCCGTAGAAGAGATCGCAGTTGTGAACCCATATATAATAGTTTTTCTGCTGCAACCCCACATCGTCCCCTTCTTCGCTTGCGGTGTTCATAAAGCCTATATTGCTGATCTCAATGTTGGAGGCGTTTTTCAGGCGCGCGCCCCAGCCGTCGGCGGTCGCGTCGTTCCCAACCCCTTCAAGCGTGATATAGGCGTCGGCCGCGTTCTTGGTGTCAAACACAATGTCGCCCTTGTCTGTAGATGCGGGAATATGAATCTGCCCGATAAGCCTGATGACAAGCGGCCTCGTCTCGTTGCCCTTTCTATGGCCATTTATAATAGGATAGATGCCTGTCAGCGTCTCGTCGCCCTTGCCCTCCACATTCACGCCCAGGGTGACGGAGTCTTTGTTCTGGTCAGTGACATAGATGATTCGGGCGTTGGCTTTTGGCGTACCGTCCATAGTGTAGCCGCCGGGCGTTTTTCCCCCATAGAACGCATAGCCGCTCCGGTCATGGGCCGCCGCCGTCGCGGTTCTGACCGCGCCTTCCCCTTCTTTTCCGTCAACCACCGGCGCGACCTTAATCGTGTATGCGCCCGCGGCGACGCCGGGAATGTCGGCGCGGTAATAGCCGCCATAGTTCCTGACAAGCGGAGCGTCGATTTGCGTGTAGTCCGCGGCGGCGCCGCCTTTATAGTACACGTTGTAAGCTGTGGCGTTTGGATGCGGCGCCCACGTGACGGCGACAGATTCAAGCCAGCCCTCGACGCTTAATATAGACGGCTCCTCTCCATCCTCCGGCTGGTCCGCCGGGTCGTCTGGTTCCAACTGACTGGGGCTGTCGGGAGTTTGCGGAGCGCCGGACGGATCGTCAGGAGCGCCGCTGGGTTTTTCCGCCGCCGGGCTGCAGGATGCCGCGACGGCGAACAGGATGCACAGAACGCCGACAGGCGCCGAATGGCTCGCTCTCATTGCGCGTGTGTTCATACTAACCTTCCTTATATTAAACATAGTGAGCTTTTCCCCAAAACTGACGCGCCAGGGCGCGTTTTGGGAAAACCTCCGATTTTTATTATCTCTCTTTATGAGAGAAAAATAGAAGATAAGTTATTGGACTTTTCAGGCTTTCCTGTGGTACGCGGGAGATGCGCGTCCGCCATGAGGCTTTCCCAAAACTTCAGCTTTTGGGAAAGCCTTATGATTATGCGCTTTACTTTTGACTGGCGATTTTGTATGTTGTATAGTATGAATGACATACAACAAACGCCGGTACAGCGATCTCCGCGACATGGTTGGGAGATTCTTTCTAACGCACAACTTAAAATTATCGGCATAACGCTGATGGTCCTGGATCATCTGCATCAAATGCTGGCTGCGCAGGGCGCGCCGTCATGGTTTAACTGGTTCGGACGCCCGGTAGCCCCTCTTTTTCTGTTTCTGTGCGCGGAAGGCTTCGCTCATACCCGCGACAGATCCCGGTATATGCTGCGGCTGTTAATTGGATCCGCGTTTATGGGGGCGGCCTCTTCCTTGTTTTCCCGTTACCTGCCTGTTCAAGATGTTGTGCTGATGAATAATATCTTTAGCGCCCTGTTTATATCCGTATGGTATATGTGGATGATAGACTGCATCCGCAATGGCATCGCGGAAAAGAAAGGCGCGTCTATTGCGGTTGCGGCCGCGGGGATGCTCCTGCCGTTTATAATCGGCGTGGGGTTGCTCGTGATCATGGCTAACGATGCCCTCGCGCAGCCGATTCGCCGGAGCGCCGCGTTTGCGCTTACGATCATCCCCAATCCGGTAAGCGTTGAGGGCGGCGCTACATTGATACTGCTTGCCGTACTGTTCTACGTGTTCAGAAGATTCCGGATCGCGCAAATCGGCGTTCTGCTTGCCATAAGCGTCTTGTCTTTTGTTCTGTCAAAAGACGCCCAATGGATGATGGCTGCCGCCGCGGTTCCCATTGCGCTGTATAACCGGCGGCGCGGCGGAAGCGGCGGGAAATACTTTTTCTATATTTTTTATCCCGCGCACATCTATGTATTGTATGTTCTTGCGTGGGCGCTGGAAAAGCTGCAATGAACCGCCGGCTGAATAACGGCGCGTCAAGCGCGGCGGCGCTATCCACGTCCAAGAAGTAATAATACAAATGGAAACCCCCTGTTTAGACGTCATACGGATCAAGCGGCGCAAAAGCGCGAGACTTTTGAAATTGTCGCGATAAACTTGCAGACTAAAATCCATGAAATCTATTGCCAAGCCTGTTTTCTTATGGTACTATTGTTATATGAGCTTGTTCAAAGACCCGAGCTTGCGTTCGGGTTGGCGCGGGAACTTCGTTCCCGATGAAACATGCCTTAGGAGAAAATCGCTCATTCTTTATAAATTGAGCGGTTAGTGATTTTCTCCAAGGGTAAGATGCGGTTTCAAAATTTCAGCTTTGGAACCGCCTCTTATAATAGAAGTCTCCATGGCTGACAACAGGGAGATGGAGACGCTTCAATTGTTCGGCTTGATGTTCAAACTGATTCTGAAAAAGGCGATCCCCGCCGCCGGGAGCGCCAGCGGACAAGCGGAGCGGCTTAAGAAAATCATTTCCGATAGGGTGGTTATGATTAATAGATTTGCTTTCAATTTCTTATAAGAAATTTGTATAGAATAATGGAGTTATATGGATGGCTTTCATTGATGTAGTCGAATGGAACGACGCGACAAACGATGTCTTTGCATGGAAGTTCGGGCAGAATAAAAATAACAACCTCAGCACTTTTACGCAATTGATTGTACGAGAGTCTCAAGAAGCGGTCTTGTTTTCTAAAGGACAAATTCTGGGAAAATTTGGCCCTGGGAAACATACCCTTAATACGGAAAATCTTCCCCTGTTGCGCAACTTGTTCGGCATACCGTTCGGAGGGAAAAATCCCTTTGCCGCTGAAGTGTGGTTTGTGAACAAAACCGCGCCGCTTGCTATAGACTGGCGCACTGACGCCATGCGCTATCGCGATCCTGAATACGGAGAGATGGTTCCGCTTGCGGCGCGGGGCAGGTATGGTCTTAAAGTTGAGGATGCGGAACGTTTTTTGGCGCAATTGGTTGGTACATTGACCGGTTTTACCGCGCGCGATCTTACAGACCACTTTCTTGGCGCGCTTGTCGCAAAAACGAAAAGCGTCGTGATTGCGTTTATGCAGGCGAATCAAGTCGGCATTACGACCATTTCGGCCCGTCTTGACGACCTTTCGCGGTTTTTGAAAGAACCTTTGAGAGAATTTTGGGAATCGTATGGAATGCTGTTGACCGGTTTCTATATTACGTCCGTTGATCTTGACACTTCCACGGAAGACGGCAAGAAAATAGCGGCGGCGCTCAGCGACCGTTCCGCCCAGAACATCGCCGGCTACACATGGCAGCAGAAACAGGGATTCGGCGTAGCGAACAGCGCGGTTTCCCGAGGCGGCGACATGGGCGTCTTGGGAGCGGCGGCAATGACCGGCATGATGGGCGGAGGAGTCGCCGCCGCGATGATGCAGCCGCCGCCGTACATGCCCGCCGCCGGCGCGCAGGGGCCTGCGGCGCAAGCCCCGTTTGCGGGACGAAAAGAGGTGTTCTGCTCAAGGTGCGCGAAAAAATACCCGGCGACATCTCATTTCTGCCCCTATTGCGGAAACAAGTACAACCCCTGCCCGCGTTGCGGCAGCGACAACATTGCCGGAACCAAGCGGTGCGTGTCATGCGGCGCCGGGCTTGTGACGGAGCGGGCGGGCGGTGGAGTCGGAAATGTATGTCCGCGTTGCGGACAGCCGGCGCCGCTGGGCGTAAAATTCTGCGCCGTGTGCGGAAATAAGTTGACATAGCCGGAGGAGGAGAGGCAATGACAAGAAACCAATCTTTAGCGTTCAGAATAATGCTATTTCTTTTTGGCGCCGGCGTTATGGCGTTCGCTTTCGTTTTGAATACGTCAGGGAAGGTTTTGACGAACGCGACTATTTTTACATGGCTCTCTGTTGGGATCATGTATCTCATGTTCTTTATCCCCATCTTTTTCTCAACCATCAACATCGCCAATTTTTCAGGTAAAATTCCGTCCTTGTCAATTATATGGACGGGTATAACCGGCTATGTCATCGCGTCAATTATCGTCATTATATTGCTTTCAAACGCCGGCATCTCCCTGAACAAAGCGTTAGCCGGTCAGGCCGCGCTGCTCTTTTTATTCGCGGTCTGCGTCTTTCTCGCTTTTTCCGCCTCGTCCCATGCCCGGCGGGTCGACGAAGAAGAAAAAAAGAAGCGCCAGTTCGTCACCGGATTAAAGGCGCGGGCGCAGATTCTATCGCCTTCACTAAACAATCTTCCTTCGGAATATGAAGCCGTCAAGACTGCCATCGCGCGGACGCTCGAAGAAATCAAATATATCTCTCCGGTGGATAGGTTTGAAGGTTTTGATCTGGAATTAAAGATAATGGACTCTTTGGATGCAATATCGGATGTTTGCGACAACATAGCGGCGGGCGACCAGGTCGTTCCTATGGAAACGTCTGTCCCTTTGGAAAAGGAAGCGTGGATGTTGCAACTGCTTGTTAAGGAAAGAAAATTGTTAAGAAATTAGGAGGATCGGCGTGCAAGGGAAAATTTTTGCGGAATCAATGAATCTCTATCAGGACGAAGCCCGCATGCTTTTTGACTACTATAAAAAAGCGGCGGAAAAAATCGTAAAAGAAGAGATGGATTTGGAAAAGTCAATGGAGACGGCGCGGGCTGACATAAGGCTGGCGGGAAAAAACAAAAAGAAGGGCGTTATTATTGCGGTCGTTTTTGGAGTCGCGGGGCTTGTAGGCGGGATTCTGCTTTTTCCCTTTGGTTTTATTCTCACGCTTGGTTGCATCAAGGGCGTTCTTGACATACACAAGTCCAATACGGCGCGAAAGGAGAACGAATCAAAGTCGCTTGCTTTCGAGGAGGCGCACCGCGATATCCGCCGGAATTACCGCGTAAAAAAAATGGGGGTCGTATATGTTCCTGTTGCGACTACGGTTCCTTTTGAAAGCAAAAGTTTTATGGTTGATCACACCGGTCAGGTTGGAGAGACGGAATTCAAAATGTCCAAGGCGCGCAAGCCCGCCGAGCTTCTTGAATCTCTCAACAGTCTGGAAAACAGTATAAAAGAAGCGCCGGCGGTTGAAACCGCATCCACGCCCGAAGAAGTTGATACGTCGGATTATTCCACCTCCATCCAGCATATAAAAGTCTATGATTACATGGGAAATATCGACAGACAGGTGCGCAACATCCGGTATCTGCTGCATGACAGCGATTCCATCTCCCTTTCTCTGCCTGCGATTCTGCCGGAGAGCGAAGTGTCCGCGTTTATCAAGGAATTCGCGGCGACGGATCCGGGAGACAAACCGGTTGTTCCGGTTTTCAATACGGACGGTTTTAAGGAGAAAATAGACGCCTTCTATTCCCTTCATGTTATGAAGAAGTCGTTTGAGCAAAGCGCCAATGAAAATCAGACGGCGTATTTCAAGAAACTGATTGGACGCCTCGCCGAGTCCGTGCAAATCCTCAGCAAAGCGAAGATGAACGGCGCGAATAGAATTATTGATTATGCCGGCGGGATATTTTCTATGGTTTTAAAAGCGTCTTTCAACCAGTATTCGCCGTTTCTTGAAGCGGAAGAAATTGAACGAATCCGTTCCGCGAGTTTCGACTATCAGGATTCCGTTGACGCTTACACCCCGTTCTCGTTAAAGTCAAGCTCAAGGGTAAAATACGACCTGTTTTCCACCGCATGGATTGCGGAAGATCAGTCCCGTACGTCCATGCCGTTTGGAATGCACCAGATTCAGGAAGAAGTTTTGGCGCCGGTCATCCAGAATCTCATGGCGGAAAACAGGATAGAGCGGTTGAAAATTTACAACGGCATTAAGGATCAGAAGATCGATTATCTCAACCAGTGGCATAGGGACATCGAAGATTTCTATGGCAGAAACCGCGCCGAAGCGGCCGACCTTATCAACAGAATGAGGGAAACCTACGCCGATTATATACGGAGCCTCAACACGTACAAGGCGCTTCAGGAAACCCAAATCGCCATGAGCAAAACCCACTCGCTTGACAGCGCGGAAGTGCGGCGACAAGACAAAGATGCGGAAATAATCGCCGGTTTTGAGTTGCAGGCGCAGCAGTTCAACCAAAAACAGGAAGAATTCAGCGAATTTATGATTAGGTTGAAGGATAGTATAGATGAAAAGGCGGCTCAGTTTGGCTATATTCCCTACTACGAAGCGACATTGCGCGACAAGGAGTACCGCGATATCGCGCAATCAACCGATCATCTCCAGGAACTCGATCCTCGCAGAAAAAAACTGATAGCCATAAGCCCCTATGTCGCGCGGTACGCGAAGTTGCCGCCGCCGCCGCACGTCGAACAGCAAATGTACGACGATTTTGCAATTGATTTGCTGCGGGAAGCCGCGGGAGACGCGGATACGGCTTCTCTGGAGGAATAATTATGGCCGACTTGCATTTTGAAATTGACACCGCTCCGATGGCGTCAACCGTTGATTCGGTGAAAAGCCATGTCAAAAATGTAACGGCGGCTGTCACCGCGATGGAAGCGGCTGTTATAGCGACCGAACGCCAAAGCGCGCAAACCATTTGCGAAAACATAGACAATGGCTTCTTTATAATGGTAAAGTCCCAGATAAGCCAGAAGATCGTGGCGGCGTATACCGAGATGACAAGCAAACAGATGACGCTGTTTCAATTGGTGAAAGCGTTGGACAATGTAAAAAGGCAAATGGAAGCCGATTATTATATGATAAGCGGACGGTACGCCAAACTCTTTCATTCCTTGAATAAAGCGCTTGAGACGCGGATACGAGAGATGGATCGTCCGGCGATGCGGCTTGCGGAAATCAGAAAAATTGTTTTTGATACATTAAAAGATGAAAGCTCCTTGCTGTTCAGCAGTTCCGGCGAAGTCTTGTCGTTTGAACAAACGGCGTTAAGCGGCAAGTTGAAGCGAAAGACCAAGGATGCGTTAAAAACGCTCTCAGATTCCATAACCGAAAGCCAATCTTTTAGTGAGAAGATAGACAGCATTTTGCTTCCATCTGAACATGAAGCGGCGTCCGATAATAGATATATTCCGGCGATATTCTCGGAGACAGAGAGCTTGCTTAATACGACCGATGTCATTGACAATGCGCATGCCCCTTGCGCGGACGCATGGCAAAACGCCGCCCTTATCGCGTCCACAATCAACAGCGTTTCCGGCGGTTTTACATGGAAAGCCGCAAGCGAGGAAGACAAAATGTCCGTCAGGAAGGAATTTGTCTCGCTTTGCGAAAAGGAGCTTTCTGATCCGCGCATATCAAAGGAAATGCTCCGCCTGTTTGACGAATCTTCATGGGAGGATGCGCGACAATGAGTTACAGGCGGAATTACAGGGCGAGCGTCCCCTATAGCGGGAGAGTGCCGTATAGTTATCCCGCAAGCCAGAACGGGGGATCCGGTACGGCGTCTTATTCGGGCGAAGTCGCGGTAAATGTTACTATCAATGTCGACACTGACCCATTTGACGGCAGCGTTCATAACTGCAATAAAACAATAGACGCTCTGACTCATTCGGTTGTTATAATGAACGCGGCTCAATGCGCGGCAATACAGGAAACCACGCGAAAAGTCTCAAAATCACTCATTGACGGCTTCTTCGGCGCCATAAAAACCGAGCTTTCCCAGCAGTTGCAGGCGCTGGACAGCGCGATAAAAGCCGGTCTTGGACTTATTCACGAGCAGGGCAAGGCGGTTTCCGCTCAGAAGAACAGCATGGAAATTGATTTCAACAGGATAAGCTCCAGGTATGTCGCGCTTTTCGCCAATCTTGACGACGAATGTTATAAACGTGTCTACGCCTTAGACAAAAACGCTTTTATGTTGTCCGAGAACGTGCAGAAAAAACTTGTAAGCGAACAGACAAGCGACTCGGCGGCGTTGAGCGCGCTTGAAATGGGGGAAGAAGCGTCGTCAAAAATATTTCTGCTTATATCAAGCTTAAACAGAAAAGCGAAACACGTTTTAAAAACGCTGCATGAGTATATTACGCAGGAAGCCCGCCTCACCGCGCTTGTCGATTCGTTTCTTTTCAATGAGAAGCGGCAAGAGAAAACGCCGGTGTATGTTCCCGTTCTCTGGTCGGAAGGCGATGAAATTGGCGGAGTTGCGGAATGCCACGAAACGTTTGCGCCTGAATATTTAGATCAAGCGCAAAAAAAACGCATTGCGGAAAAAACAGGCGCTTTTTGTTCCGCGAATTCGTCATGGCGCTCGCTTTCAGCCGAAGAAAAAGAATCGTTGCATAGGGCGTTTGCCGTTCTTGCGGAAAAGCATTTTGAGACAAAAACCAGTGACGCGGAACAACGGGTTTATAAAACAACGCTTTCCCTGTGGCAAAATTCAGATTTATTGTCGTTATGAAGGGAGTTTATGATGAAAGAATTAAAAGAATTGACGGAAGTCCGTATCGGCGAGACTATTGTCGCCTTAAAAGACAACTTGGTGAAGTCGGCGATTCTTCCAAAAACAAGCGATGAGCTTGAAAGAGATGTCGCCATTCAGGAAAATGTTAAAATTGACGGCGCCGTATACGCGAGAAATTTAACGCTTGATTCCGGTCCCGCGGAGTTTTCCGGGGCCGTATACGCGCATAACGAACTGCACATCAAGAACGACGCCGATGATACGATTGTTTTCAGAAAAGCCGTCGCGTCAAGCGGAAGCGTCGTTTCTCTTTTGTTGAAAGGAAAGTGCGTCTATGGCGCCGACATAAACGCGGCGAGCGTGAAATTAAAAAATTGTTTTGTTGCGGGCAGCATTTTCGCCAATGAAATACAGATTGAAAACACCGTTGTTTTAGGCGGCTGTTTCGCATCCAAGAAGCTCTCTTTGCAGAATGTCATTATCGGCACCTTCAATGCGCCGGAAGCGGCGGCGGGCGGCGTCAATTATACGCTGTATCCTACGGCGTTTTCCGTTGAACCTATAGCATGTCTGCCCGGCACGGAATTTTACAATATAACGCTCGCTGACCTCGGATCCCTGTTTAAGAATGAAAAAGAAAAGCCGAATACGGGCAAAATACGGCTGAATATGGAAGCCGATTCCCAACGCACGGTTCTCGTTGACGACTCCGGCGCCAAAATGCTTTTACACAGTTATTCCGTCGCGTCAAGGATATTGGTAAGCGACTTGCTTGATTTGGAAAACCTTGAAAATCATTTCTTGATTATATCCGCTTCGCTCGGCGCTCAAATATTAAAAACATATTCCTTGCAAAAAGAAGATGGAAGTAAAAGCGATGATTTGACGCTGATGAATATCACCTTTTTTTTCTTTAAGATACTAAACGGGACGATTCAGATACGTGAAATAAGCGGCTCCATTTCTTTTGATGAATTGCGGCGGACATACTTGTAGCGTTCCTGTGTCGCGCTTTCGGCTCGAACGGCTCCAGTTCAATGTGGTTTAAAATATTCCTCGCAATTCGCTCGCGCTACTTGAATAACTCACGCTTTTCCTGATACCACAGCGTCAAATCAAGCGCGTCAACCGGAATGCGTTCTTGTTCGGCAAACCGCATCATGCGTTGTTCTATGCCATGATACGTTTTCGGGGATAGCGCCGTTGTTTCAATGACGCCGTTCAGCGCAAGTTGCCTAAGAATATGCCGATCAAGGATGCATATCCGGCTTCCCAGCCCTATGTTGCGGAGAAAGTGGGACGCTTCTTTCAAGCCCCACCCGGACACCGACTTGGCGAGCGTGTCGCGGGTTTCGGCTTGCTCTTTATCCCGCGCAATGCGAGAAATACGCTCCCTAATGTTTGGGTAAAACAGGGAGCGGTTTTTCAGTATATACGAAGCCTTGTTTTTATGAAACCGCACCCCTTCAGCCCGCAACACTTCGGCGGCTTCCTCAAACGCCCCGTTTTCAAGACGCCCTTCGTCGTCTAAACGGCAGACCGCCTTCCACGCCTTTTGCGCGTTGTTTTGAGGCGTACATATACAAAAGCACATCTCTTTAAAGATATCTTTATCGGATCCTTCCGAAAAAAGCCTGCGGAATTCCTCAAGCCGTTCATCGATCCGGTCTTTTATATGCAAATAAACATCGTAAAGCATACTCATAACGCAACACGGCGCCGTCCGCAACAGCGCGTCATTGTACCGGAGCGGCTATCGATTCTTTTATCACAACCCGCCCGTCGATAAAGAGCCTTCCCCGCAGGCGGTACGACTTGGATTCGATGCGCTCTATAAGCAGATTAACCGCCGTACCGCACATATCCTGTACATTGACTTCGAGGCTTGTAACGCCGACGCCAGCGGTAACCGCTTCGCTTTCATTGTCAAAGCCCGCGATGGAGACATCTCGGGGAACTTCAAGGTTAAGCTCTCTGAGGCGGGTGATGACAATGCCCGCAATCTGATCGTTGTTGCAAACATAGGCGGTATATGCGCCGGGCTGCAGCTTGATTTCAGTATACACGCCGTTGCCGTCGCGGTCTTCAATAGCCGCGTCATAGGGCAAGGAGGCTTCCAGCATGGCTTTGCAGAAACCCATGTACCGATCCAAGATGCTGGTGGTTGCGGATGTGGAGCCGATAAATCCTATGCGCGTATGCCCCGCCGCGACAAGCAGTTTAGTAAGGTTATAGGAACCGAGAAAATTGTTCGACACTACACAGTCGTATCCATCGGTTTCAGAGTAAAAATCAAGAAAGATGCAATTTTTTATCCGCGAAGCGATAGCGGCGATGTACCGTTCCGCCATTTGCCCCAGTATAATGAGGCCGTCAACCCTGTTCATAACCACGAACGGTGGAAAGACGCATTTTTCTTCCTCTTCGACGCTTACAATTTCAAGGACGCCCAAGTAGGATGTCTCTTTTAACTGCGCCAATAGGGTCTGGTAAAAGAACCAATAAAACGAGCTTTCGCCCAGATACCGCGTTGAAATCAATATGCCGATGAGGTAGCGCCGTCCGGCGCGCATATTGCGCGGCAGGCAGTTGTACACATAGCCCATCTCGGCGGCTTTTTCGGATACCAACTCCCGCAACGCGTCACTCACGCCGTCCTTTCCGCCCAGGGCCTTGCTTACGGTAACTGTACTTACGCCCATGCGGCGGGCGATGTCGCTCATTTTTACTGCTTTTTTCATGCGATGCTTTATGGTACTACAGCCGCCCCGTTTTGTCAACAAGCCGCAATAGGATGCTTTACGAATACTTTAGTTTTGGGTAAAACTCATACGTTAATAGTAACCTTACAGATGGAAATTGGAGCGTTTTCCAGAAGTCCTGGAGAGGCTTCCAGAAGTCCTGGAGCGTTTCCCAGAAGTCCTGGAGATGCTTCTCTCGCGCCTTTCCCGCCTGTTTGTCTCCCGCGCCGCCTCCCCTCCAGGGCCGCGGCCCGCCCATAAGCCGTCTCCTTCAATCTTTTATTCCTGACGCCGCGCGCGGAGC
>JAITIK010000063.1 GCA_031279555.1 Treponema sp.
TTGGAGATGGGGGCGGAAGGGGATCGCGCGCGTTTTCCGGCGCAATCAGTTCCCGCATATAGTCCGACAAAGATGGCGGCGGCGATAAAAAGCGCAATTGCAAGAGAAACGCTTGCGAAGCATCCGGAAGCGAAGGGAGCGCTATGGGGAGGGGAATTGTGGGCGGATGGACATTTCACAAGCGCGGCAAGCGGACATGGAAGCGAGCGCGTGATAACAAGCCATGTAAAATCACAGGGGACGGCGGGACATTGCAAACGACCGCGCGGGATAACGGAGAACTTGTAACAAATTTTGTGTAAACGGCTATACTGCCACAAGGAGAAAGCAAGGGCTTTTCAAAAGAGGTTCTGGATGAAATCCTGAAGGGACGCCGCTGCCCGGACGATTTTTACGGGCCCCAGGGAATTATGGGACGGCTTGCCAAGTCGCTGGCCGGGCGAGACATGGAAGTTGGATTGACATTTCATCTTGGGTATGAGAAACATGGCCGGGGTGAAAAAACAAACGCAAACCGCCGGAGCGGGAAAACGGCCAAAGACTTGATGGCCGACGACTATCGAAGCCCATCGGGGCCGGGAAGTCGGCTTCGAGCCGCGGACGGCGCCGAAGCGTCAGGGGAAACGAAGTTTCCACGGAGTTCAAAGGATGTGGCGATAAAATCCTGTCGATGTACGCACTGGGGCTTACGGCCCGGCGGATACGGGGCCGCCTGAAAGGCATCTACGCGGTCGACGTGCCGCCTGAACCCATCAGCCGGGTAACCGATGAAGCAAAAGAACTGGCGGGCGGATGGAGTGGCCGCCCGCTTGAGAGGGTTTATCCGGCGCCGTCTCTTGACGTCCGCCGGTGAATGTCCGGGACGGTTCTACGGCGGCCAAGAAATCGGTATATGTGGCGCTAGCGATGCGATTGGACGGCCAAAAGGAGCTTGGCGAAAGAAGTTTCGCGCGGGCTGTGGATCGGGCAAAACGGGGGGGGGGGGGGGCCGCGTTCTGGACGGGCATCATGAACGAACTGAAAACCCGCGGGGCGGCGGGCATCCCCCTTGCCGCCGTCGACGGACTCTCCGGATTTCCCGATGCCATCGCCGCGGCGCTCCCCAAGACGGAAGTCCAGTTGCGTATGGCCCGCCCGGTTCGCGACTCGGCCCGGTTTGTTCCGTATAAGGATCGGAAGGCGGTAACGGCGGGTTTGAGAAAGACACGCCTTTCGCCGCCGACGGAGTCGGCCGCCGCCCTTGGGGAGTTTGCCGAAGCGCGGGGCGCCAAACACCCGATGATTTCAAAAATCAGAAAAGCGGTGTATACGACCGACGCGATTGAATCGGTCAATTGCACGATTCAAAAAATCATCAAACGCCGCCAGTCGTTTCCAAATGACGAGGCGGCGATGAGGCTGATTTTTATGGGCTTGAAAAACATTTCCAGAAAATGGACGATGCCCATACGGGATTGGGGGGCCGCCCTCAATCAATTCGCAATCATTTACGGGGAAGATAGGGTTCCCCTATGATTTACCGTTTACACAAAAAAATTACAGGCTCACTGTTGCGCTCACGCGCGGCGCAACCGCAATGTCATTTTCGATTTATCGAATTTTTTATTCCCGCGCTGCTTTTTATTATTGGCTTAATCGCCGCCACGCAAACGTACGCTTGGCTGGTTGGCTATAATCCGATATATACCGGCGAGCCGTTTTTTGTATTTCGCGAAAAGTTTCTTTTTTTCCCGCGCGGTATCGGTTCTATAATCTTGGCATGATGTTTTTAATCATAGCGAGCAAGCCGTTCGACAAGCTGATTAACGCGGTGCTATTCAATACGTATTTGCCGCTTGTCATTTTCACGGGATTTGCGACGCTGATGTTTTTTATTGTCTCGGCCATAAGGGGGCGCGGATTAAATAAGAGCGACAACCTCTACGACAGCGCCCGGTGGGGAACGGAGAAAGACCTCAAGAGGTTCGGTTTGGCGCGGAAATATGGGGTGGTGTTGGCGGAGTTTCAGAAAGCGAATCTCGACTTCAAAATAAATCCTAAAAACAGTTCAATATCGTTGCTATTAAAAAAGCCCGCGGCGTTGGTATGCCATGAGGGAGGGACGAACACGCTGATGATAGCACCGACGAGAAGCGGCAAGGGCGTCAGCTCCATTATTCCGACCTGCCTGAATTTTCCAAAAAGCATGATTATATTCGACCCGAAAGGCGATCTCTATCATACGACAGCGGGCTTCCGTTCGCAATTTTCGCATGTCATTAAATTCTCGCCGCTGTCCCGGGAGACGCTGCGCTTCAATCCGCTTGAGGAGGTGGAGTTGTCGGCTCGGGGGAGGGGGCATAGGGCTTGTTTTGGCGAATATGTTTGAGGAGCCGAAGGGCGGAAACGACAGGACGAGCAACTTTTTTGACAATAACGCGCAGGATTTATTGACGGGGGTCATTTTTCACATATTGACGACAAAATTGGAGAAATACAAAGAGAGGCGGAGACTGAACGGCGTCTTGTCGGTGATATCCGAGGCTGCGGCGCAACGGGAAGAAGAGGGCGAGGAGAAAAGCGTCGGGGAGGATTTGTTAAAAGAGATGGCGGCGGGCGGCCATTATAACAAAGACGGGGCTATAGATAAAATTATAGAAAACGCGACGAACCGGTGTTTGGGGCAGAATCCGAAAGTGCGGAGCGATGTGTTTTCAACGGTGTTCTCAAAAATGCGCTTGTTTGAAGACCCGAACATCGCGTTTGCGACGAGCCGCTCTGATTTCAAGCTACAGGATTTTTATGACAGCGACACGCCGCTTTCTTTATATATGACGGCGCCGTTTTCTGACATAACGCGGATAGCGCCGGCGTTCAAAATGGTCATCAATTTTATACTGAACAAGTTTTCACGCGGCGAAGCGGCTTGCGGGGAGATAAAACTAAAGAATAAGATAGTGTTTATGCTTGACGAGTTTCCGGTGTTGGGGCATTTTCCATTTTTATCAAAGACAATGGGCATATTAGCGGGATACGGGATCACGTTTTACATTGTGGTGCAGGCGTTAAGCCAAATCATAGACACATACGGACAAAATCACACGTTTTTGGACAACTGCAAAACGGTGGTGGTCTACGCGCCTGGGAAGGTGGAAGACGCGAAGATGTTCAACGAGATGATCGGGAAAGAATCGATGGTGAAGGAATCGATCTCGACGAGCGGCACAAGGTACGCGGTGTCGCTGAACAATATAAACGAAAGCAGTCAGGAAGTGGCGAGAGAGTTGATAAATCCAGACGAAGGGGATCCGCAAGAATGGGCTTGTCGTGAAAGCGGTGGAATTGTATTTGACAAAAGACACAACTGACGAGAGCCTTTTGATTGCGAAAATGAGCGAGACGCAGCGGATTGTCCAAATGTTGGATAAAAAGATAGACGCGGAGCAAAAGTTGAATATGGAATGGTATCAATACTTTTTCATGTTCCAGCCTGAGATGCCGGAGAATGAAGATGATGCGAGGATGCTCTACAAAAGGGCGGCGGAGAAAACGGAGCGAATGCTTGAGCGGTTTCAGAAGCGGCTGCCGCGCTTGCCGGCGTTTTCTGAGGCGGCTGTTGAGCGATTTTCTGGAAGAGGACGCCGACGGACGGCGTTGACGCGATTGAGGCGCGGGAAAGGCGGCGGAACATGGACAACTTCATAGACGATATATTCCCCTTGCGGAAACACCTCGAAGACCCCGATGTTACGGATATATTTGTGGGCGGGAGCGGGGAGATTATTACGAAAGTGTTCGGCAAGGGGAAAGTGTTTACCGGGGAACGGGTGATCCCGTCAAAGGCGCGCGGGATAATCCTGTCCGCGGCGGTGATGCTTGACAAGCCGCTCGATCCGCTAAATGGAATCCCGAAGTTGGATGCGGTCATACCGAAGCCGTTTGGCGCCCGTATCACCGGGTTGCCGCCGCCGTGGGTGAGCGCGCCGGAACTCGCCATCAGGAAGCCGCCGAAGCTGATATTTCCACTAGAGGATTATGTAGAGAAAGGACGGCTCGAACAGGACGAGTACGAACTTGTCTGCCGGTATATCAAGGAACGAAAAAATCTGCTGATCGAGGGCGGCACCGGCAGCGGGAAGTCGACGTTTGCCAACGCGGTCTTGAAAAAAATGGTTGAATACACGCCGAACGACCGGTTCTACATCGTGGAGGATGCGCCTGAACTGCAATGCGAGGCGCGAGACAAGACGCAGTTGGAGTGAGCCCGAAATACGCGGCGGAAGCGGTGAGGACGGCGCTCCGGTGGACGCCCGACCGGATTATATTCGGCGAGGTGGCGAACGAATTGATCAAGGCGTGGAACACCGGACATACGGGCAATGTAACGACCGTCCACGCGGACAGTTGCGCGTCAATGCTGATGAGGATGGAAGACTTGTTGAGAGAGGAGATCAAAGGGACGATACCGAGACTCTCGACGGCCATCCACTTGTGCGTGCATCTTACGAGCGCGAAAACGGGGCCTCTGGTGGACGAGGTGCCGCCCACAAGCGAGAGCGATACGGAAGATTTTACAGCGACGCCGAGGAGCGACAATCTGGCGTGAAAGAGTTCGCCGCAATGTCGCGGCGACAAGGGCAAGGAACGACTTCCGCGTATGCGGGAGATAATTTTTATAGTTAAAGGGGAAGCCCCGAAACCGGCCGCGTTCTTGGCGGAAGATGCCGGAATCGGGGCCGCGACTAAATCGCATTGTCAGTATATGTCAAAAACACTTGCGCCGCAATGCGTTTAGTCCTCTTTAGGAGGATTTTCTTATGAAAAAGACCATGCAAAAGGCCAAGAGATTTTTTGAGGGTGAAACAGGGATGCGTCTGGCGATGGCGGCGTTCGCGGCGGCGCCGCCATCGCCAGACGCGGCTTCGGACATCAACACCGCCATTGGGGGCAAAGTGAACATCATTCTCAATGTTTTAGGCAGCAGTTGGGTGAGGGGGATCGCCTGCATAGCGCTGGTCGCGGAATGCATCGCCATGCTTACGGCGGGAAGGCAAGAGCCGGCATGTTCAAGAAGTTCATCCCGTAGGTTGCGGGGACTCTGCTTTTCCTCGCCGCCGGCACCATCACCAACGTTTTTATGGATTCCGGCAGTTCGTTCGACAAGGTTAAACCCTCCTCCACCTCGACCCCATGACAGGAGGAGAATATGGCGACGCTCGTTGATTATTCCCTGCCGGTGCATAAAAGTTTGCAGCAAAGCGAACTCATACTCGGCGTTCCGAAAGAAACGCTCGTCCTCCTGCTTTGCTCCGCCATAGTCCTTATGGCGACGCTTGGACTTGTCTTCGGGTTGGCCGCCGTCTTTTTTACGCGCCGTGTTATTTTCTCTCGAAAGAAGACCCGCAAATGCTGCCGATGGCGCTTGACAGCCTCTTTCAGGCCGACTATTTGGAAGGCTGATAAAAATGTCCTTTTTCACGCGATTCGCCAACACGTTTGATTTCAAACGGTTCCGCGAAAACAAAAACAGGCTCTCGGCGTACTGCCCCTGGTCGATGTTCGTGGGGAGGCGGCGTGGCGCTGCTGAAACCGGGGGCGTTAATTGAAACAGATAAAGTTACCAAAGAATTTAAGACCTTGACGTCATTAGACAACATTTCCATTCGGGTAAAGGAAGGGGAAATATACGGTTTTCTCGGCCTTAACGGGGCCGGGAAGACAACGCTTATCCGTGTGCTGCTTAACATGATAAAGCCGACGAGTGGAAGGGTAAAATTTTTGGAAACAAACCTGATAAAGATAACAGATTATGGAACAATATAGGCTATATGGTGGAAACGCCTTATACCTACCCTAACTTGTCAATAATTGAAAATTTAGCTGTTTATTTTGAATTGCGGAAATTGAGAAATAAAAAACTAATTGAAGGCATAATAGAAAAACTCAATCTTAAACGCTCCTCGTTGAGGAGATGCCGCTACTCAAAAAAAGGCTGTCAGATTCCCCCGCCGCTTGAAGAGGGAGGACATTTCTATTGCGTCTTGACAAAATTTAATGAGTATGCGTAATGTCTCACGTAAATATCTTACCGAAAGAGGATGCGGAATCTCACGGTAAAATCTAATTATGGGATTCAGGGCGCGCGATGGCGCCCAGTCATTTCACAAAACTCGTTCAAAATGGCGCTTTTCTTCGCCTTTCCCGCATCCCGACACCTCGGACCGGTTGCGTCCGTCAACGCCTTTTTTCTGCCATATTCAGCCTCATTGCCACTCCCCCCTATCTTGCCGGGGCGTCAAGATTGCTCCCTATGGTTAGATTTTTAACCTGAGATTCCACTGCCCTGTGGGTTAAATTTTACGTGGGACAATGCGGACGCTTGACAAGTCGCTCAAAAGGGTTTATTCTACAATAACAAATTCGAATTATCTGTGAGGAGACAATTATGCATACAAATCCATTTTTCGCTAAAAGTTCCGCCAAATTTTTGAACATTTCATTGCAGGCGCTTTTTATAACGAGTTTGATTTCCTTTTCCGCATGCAGCAGCATCGGCGTCAGCGGCATGTACGCGGCTACTACCGCCATCCCCCCGTCATCCACAAAGGCGCAAGCGGAAGATGCGGAAAAGGTGTTCGGAGGGACTCTTTTCACCGACGCTACGGTGCTTGGCAGTGAGATAAGCTATTTTACAGGCGAAAACGTTTTAACCGGAAACAAGGCGTCGGGAGTGGATTTTGGCCTTGCCTTTAAAATTCCCATCAGCATAAAGCGGGTGACGATAACCCCATTCGCCGGCGCTGATTACCGGTTCAGCGACAGTATGCAACAGATTGACAGCGAGACGGACATGTTGTCGGACCTTTTTATAGAAAACATGTGGTTAAAAACCGGACTCAGCATTGACTACGCCTTCACAAACACTCTCTTCCTGAGAGCCGAAGCGGGGTACGGCAAGCAATTGGCAAGCGGCAGGCAAAAAGAGCGTTACTCCATCAGCGGTTTTTTCGCCCCCGGTTATGGCCTGAAATTTAGAATCGGGTTTGGAACCTATGTAGGCTCCGCAAAAAAGAATTTTTCGAAAAAGAAACCGGCCGCCGCCGCATCCAAACCGCCCGCTTCTACAACGCCTTCAATTACAACGGCGAGTCCCTCCAAGCCGCCTGCCGCCCCTACAACCACAACACGCCCGGTTTCAGACACTCCTTCACCTTCGAAAAAGACGACGAATTCAGGGGCGCAGATCTATGCTGGCGAGACCTATAAATGCCAGTTCTCTTCTCAAGACAACTTTCAGCTTTTCGCTCTAAAAGATATACCCTCCCGGTATAGTTCCCTAACCATATTTACGGACGGCGTAAAAGACACTATGATTGCAATTATAACCATTGAAGGGGCGCAGGCTATTGCCAATCAGGGAACGGTTCAAGTGTTGTTTGATAATCCCGACCGGTATATTCTTGCGCTTGATGATGATTCCGGAAAAAATGCCAACGCCAATGTCAATGTGAATGTTCCACGGGAAAGGGCGTTTATCGTTATGGTGTTGAACAAGGACAAGAGCGCCGGCAACTATACCTTGACCGTCAATGGAAACGAAGGATCGCGGGAAAATGGCGTGGAGGTAATATCTCCCTCAGAAAAAACGCCGATCATATATGCGAACAAGACGTATGAGCGTACGTTCACTTCCTCGGACTCCTCCATACACCTTTATGGATTAAGCGGTGTAGGTTCATACAACTCCCTCACGATATATACCGAAGGCAAGCTGGACACCGGGTTGGTGATTATCAGCGCCAACGGCGCCCAAACGCTCGTCGACACCGGGGATCCTTCGCAAATTCAAAGCAAAGATATTTTAGGCTATGACGCCGACTCTGGCGCCGATTATAACGCCAGGGTGACGATTACGCCCCCGCGGGACGGAACCTGCTTCATTATAGTGACAACCAAGGGAAACGGTACGTATAGATTGACCGTCAAAGGAAATTAATGCGTTGCGCATATGCCGCGCCGTATTCATTATGGCGCAGTTATATTTTATCAGGAGGATAGAGATGAAAAAATATGGTATTGTTTTTATCATATTGTCAGTGTTTGTGACTTCTCACCTGTTCGCCGGAGGCGGCGTGCAGAAATTGAATCCGGCTGTAAGGAAAGCCGCTTCCTATCTCAAGAAAAAACTTCCCAATGACGGCTCAAAACTGGCTATTTTCAGTTTGCACTCGAATACGTTGGAAAATTTCTTTGTAGATGAGTTGACGGATGGATTGAGCAATACCACCTCGTTCAATATCGTTGATCGCACCCAGCTTGCGGCCGTCGCCAAAGAGATGGGGTTTCAACTGTCGGGGGAGGTCAGCGATACGGAACAGGCTCAGATTGGAAAAAAAGCGGGCGCAAATAGAATTATTTCTGTTTCTGTACAGACTATGGGGCAGCGACAGTACCGTTTTAGAGTGCGCGCCATAGATGTTGAAACAGCGAGGTTATACGGGGCGGAGTCGTTCACCGTGTCCGATCCAGTGATAGATTCTATGTTGAAACAAGCCGGCGACACCGACTCTATCCCGCTTGATTCACCCAACGCCGGTCCGCATCCACAATCCTCCGATCCGGTGGGGAGCTTCGCCAACCCCATTGTGTTGCCGGTAAACAACACATGGAATTCTCAAACCTTGCGTACATCCGAATTGTGGTTTAAAGTAACGCCGTCACTGACAGGCGCTCTTGTTGTGGAAACCGACGGCGGTCTTGACACCTATATGGAGCTTTTTGACACATCCCGGAATAAACTCAGTTACAATGACGACAACGGGAGCAGTCTGAACTCAAAAATCGAATACAACGCCGCTTCCGGCAGAAGTTACCTGATCAGGGTGACCGATGTTGACAAAGCTACCGGTCCGTTCACTATTAAGGCGAATGCAATCCCGCCAAACTCTTCTTCGCCAAACCTTTCTTCGCAAAGCCCTTCTTCACAAAGACCCAATGTTATAGACCTTACGGCTTCAACGGAGACGGTGTTGGAAATAACTACAGGGAATAGTTATGTGAACCGTTTTGCGAAGGCGGGAAACATTCATCTGTACAGCCTTGACATTCCCTCAGGATACCGTTCCATCAATATATATACGGAAGGCGACAGGGACATCAGCATGGCGATTATAACGCTTACCGGTATGGCGCGTTATCTTTCTGACGGAACCAACGCCCTGTCAAGCGGCGATATCTTGGGAAACTCTACGGGACGTAGCAACGCGAACATTACATTTGCCAGGCCTCAGGATTCTACGTGCTACATTTTGGTTGGCGAAAGCAATGATAAAACGGGATTGTATACCTTAATAACGCGAGGCGTCAGGTAGGCGTTTAAGTCGATTTATCCCGGTGGGGTCTCATACCACGTCCTAAAAGGTGATTTTTACCGCCACAAGATCGTCCAAACAATATGCGTCCGCTTATAGGCGGCTGTTCCGTCCGCCATGACGATTCCATTCTATTCCCATACATCCAACGCTCTATCCTTAAAAATATTTTTGTCTTTTTCGCCAATCTCACGAACAACCCGGCGTGGAACGCCAAACGCGACAACATTTGCGGGAATATCGTTCGTAACAACGCTTTCGGCTCCTAGCAGTTTGTCGCGCTTCGCGCATAAAATCTCCAAAAATCGACTTAAAGGCGATTTTTTACCGTGCAAAAACTGCCATCGAACCAAAAGTTCGCAGAAGCCCAATAATCGTGGTTTTTGCGGTGCAAAACGGCGCAAAAACCTACAAATGCGATAAGCTGCTAGTACGGAATTATCGCCTATTGTCACGCCTGGAAGTATCTGGACGCCGGAGCCAATCCAACCATTTCCGCCTATAGGCGCCGGCATATATGTACATAAAGTAATGGGCATAATTTTCCGATATAGATATACCTGGTGGCAAAAACGAATAGTATGATTATCAGCGCAAGCAGAAGAACAGATATTCCCGCATATTACTCAGATTGGCTCCTTGCGAGGATAAAAGAGCGTTATGTTTATGTGCGAAATCCAATGAACATACATCAAATCAGTAAAATCAATCTTGAGCCGGATGTTGTTGATTGTATCGTCTTTTGGAGTAAAAATCCAAAACCAATGCTTGATAAACTTAAGTTCATAAAAGAATATCCGTATTACTTCCAGTTTACGCTTAATCCTTATGGCGGGGATATAGAAACAAGACTCCCATACAAAGATGAAACGCTTGAAACATTTATGAGATTGTCTGATACAATTGGCCCGCAGAAAGTTATTTGGCGCTATGATCCTGTCTTGCTTAATGAAACATATACAATTTCATACCATAGTGATAAATTTTATGAATTTGCCGGCAAGCTGAAAGGATACACTGAAAAAGTGACATTCAGTTTTATTGATTTCTATAAAAAGATTGCGGAAAACATCAAATTGGCTGGAATTTGCGAAATAACAAATGAAGAGAAACATACTATTGCCGATAATTTTTCGCGGGCTGCAAAAGAATGCAATCTTTTTATAGACGCCTGCGCGGAAGATGTTGATCTCTCAAAATATAATATAGCGCGCGCTGGATGTATTGACGACAGGCTGGTTGCAAAAATAATTGGCCGTAATTTTATTGCGCAAAAAGACAAGAGCCAGCGCCTTGAATGCAGGTGTGTTAAAAGCGTTGATATTGGCGAATATAATTCTTGTCCTAATGGCTGCGTATACTGTTATGCGAATTATAGCCAAAATAGTGTTAAAAACAACTTCAGCAATCGTGATATATCATCGCCTTTGCTGATTGGAAAAATGAAGGACAGAGATATTATTGCCGAAAGAAAGGGGTCAAGCGATAAAACGCCGCAGAAAGAGTTTTTTTGAAAAATAATGTGACGGAGATTTGTTCCCTCTCTTCTCTCGCTTCTTCCCCGCCTTCTGGTTCGCCGCCATCATCGTGTAAAATTCCGCTTCTTTGATTTTTTGCCGGGCGGCGCCGAAGGCTTGCCGCCCCATGTGGATACGCCTTTGCCCCACTTGGAGGAAAAACCGTTCCGCGGCTTCCCTATAGCATGATTTTCAGACCCGGCAAGCTTAATTTGTTGATAGCGTCCGCACCCCCATGTTTGCGCCCTATGGCGGCCCGTTAGGGCGTATAAATATAATGAGTACTCTCCCGGCAAAGCCTAGTCGCCCAAATAGTTTGACATTTCAGGGAATATAAAAGAGCCTCCTGTCAAGGCGAGCCGCCAAAGCTCAATGGACGGGAGGCGAAACGAACGGCGCGGGAAGTCTGATCCATAGCGGATGGGAATGCGGGCGCCATGCGGCGCGGACGCCGAGACGCCGGAGGAGGCGGCTGTACGGAGGAGCGGCGAAACGCTTGGGGGGCGCGTTCCACGAGCCGGCGAAATGGGCGGAAGGGCGCGTACGCCCGGAGCATGTACGCGCGCTGATAGAGACGCCGCCGAAACGCCCCGCAACCCAAGCGGCAGGATATGTCAAAGGGAGGGGCGCGACGGCGACGGCGCGATTTGTCGGGAGGCGGAGGAGCTTTACCGGGCGAGGGGATGTTGCGCGGCGGCGGCGGGCCGGGACGAGGCGCGGATCAGGATGCGCATCCTGGGGCGGGAAGCCGAAGGCAAGCGGCTGGATCAGGTGGATTTGTTCAAAGATAAGCGACGCCGACAACCGCCTTTAGGCGGCTCCAAAATCAACCGCTTTGAGCGGCCCGCCATTCAAGCCCCCGGCTTTGCCGGGGTCACCTGACTCTTGCGGCGTCAACAAAAATGGCGGCAGACCGGTTTGTCGCGCAAACTTTCACGGAGCGACTCATTTTTTTTGTTTTTTCTTTATCCAATGTATTGACTAAATCAATAGGTATAGTATAATATATAGACATATCGATTTAGTATGAATTTGTAGGAGGATTCCATGAAGAAAATACTGTGCGTATTTTTGTCTTTTGCGGCCTTTTCCACAAGCCTCTGGGCTGGACCAAAAAAGGACGCGCAATCGGCTCCAACCGTATCGGGCAAAAAGGTGATTGTGGCGGACGCTAATTCAACCCACCACCTCAACCTTTATGTGGCCTATGAAAAAGGGCTTTTTGCCAAACGCGGTCTGGAAGTGGAGATACAGCAGACCAGTTCAGGCGTAGCGGCGGTGGCCGGCGGAGAAGCGGACATTGTGTTTAATTGCCCCACCGGGGTCATCACCCCCATTGCCAAGGGGCAGAACATCACTATCATCGCCCAGGTGAAGATACCTTGTACGTCCGTGCTGGTGGTTCCGGTCAACGCGCCCTACAGGACGCCTGCGGACCTCAAGGGACAGCAAATCGCCGGGCTTTCCACGACCTGCTGCGCGGTGATCCTCATCAGGGACGCGTTGCGGAACCAGTACAACGCCGATATTGAACTGGTAACGCTCGCTCCCGGCGCGGCCATCGCCGCTCTTGACGCGGGGCAGGTGAAGGGAGCCATTCTTGAAGAGCCTTTTGTAGCCCTGGCGCTCCTCGCAAAAGACGCGGCGGGCAATCCCAAGTACAAAACCCTCTTTAACGGCGCTTCCGACGCGGACGGCGACGGGAACATTGATCCCAACCTGGCCGGTGAAAATCCGCCGTGCCGGACCATCAACGCCAACAAGGACTTCCTCACCGCCCGTCCGGGAGACGCCAAAGCCTTCATTGAGGCGATTGCCGAAGCGGATCAGCTTATCCTCGCCAACCCGGTGGCCGCCGACATTGTGGATATCGCCGCGAAATATGTGTCCGTTGACCGGCAGGCCATCATCAACAGCAATCCCAAACTGGGCTTTACCACGCAGCTTGCCGCGGAACAGCTTAAAGGCTACGCCGACGCCCTTGTTCGGCAGGGAACTATCGACACGAATCCCGGCGACGCTCTTTTCGCTCCGGAGTTTAAGGGCATAACCTGGTAAAACCGGACGACAATCGCGGATATGACGGACTACGAAACAAAAGGTTTCCGCCGGGTTCTGCTTGAACTCGGCGGATTCTTCAAGAATTCTCTGATGAATTTTTTTTCCCTGGAATTCTTGACCATATTTATTCCCATACTCTTTTTGTGGGAATTCCTCCCCCGGTGGAAGGTCATCCCCGAAAGCCTCCTCCCGCCCCTCAGCGTCGTGGCCCGGCGCTTTTGGTTCATGCTTTGGCACAAACAACTGGTCTTCCACATCGCCTGGAGCATGGGGCGTTTCTTCGCCGCATTCGCCATCGCCGTGGCCCTCGCCGTCCCCGTCGGCCTCCTCATGGGCTGGAACCTCAAAATCCGGGCCTACGTCCTACCCCTCTGGCAGTTGCTGTCGCCCATACCGCCGCCCGCCTGGGTTCCCATGACCATCATCCTTTTCGGCATCGG
>JAITIK010000079.1 GCA_031279555.1 Treponema sp.
TAATGGCAGGATGAGTGAATTAATACGAAAAGAACACGATGTGAGTATAATA
Source organism: Treponema sp. (assembly GCA_031279555.1). GTDB lineage: Bacteria > Spirochaetota > Spirochaetia > Treponematales > Breznakiellaceae > JAIRKH01. The sequence goes on from JAITIK010000079.1 coordinate 53, forward strand.
ATGTGTCATATAGTATGTCCTGCAAAATATCGTAGGGCGGCAATAAGCCCTGAGGTTGATAAGAAGAAGAGAGAAGTATGTCAAGGGATAGAAGCAAGATATGAGATAAAATTTTTGGAGATGGGAACAGAGAAAGGCCATGCGCATTTTCTGGTGCAATCGGCGCCAACGTATAGTATACCGGCGAGAAAGATGTTTGAAGCATATCCTGAAGTGGAGAGGGATTTATGGGGAGGGGGGTTTGGACCAGGGGGTGTTATGTAGGGACGGCAGGGGAACACGGTGATGAAGAGGCGATATCAAGATATGTAAAGAATCAAGGGCGAAATATTGATGGATATGAGAAAATATATGAGACCGGACAATTGGAGTTATTCGCTTGGCTTTCTAGGTAAGCATTGCCGCAGATCTCCGCTCTGCGGTTGTTTATTGATTCAACAGATTTATTTCCCGGTTTTCCCACACGCCTCCAGCGTCAATTCCCCGAATTTCCTATAAATATTTTTCTTTTCGCCGTTTGAATCACGCGCGGCGCGGCATAGCCGGTGGTTTACGTAAAATAATTAGGGGCGGATTTTTATCCGCAATCCGCCGTTTTCGGCAAAGGTTACTACGATTTAGGCATCCTCCGCCCGGTTGGTCAGAATTTGGGTGGTTTCAAGCAGTTCAAAGGCGGCGGTTTTGCGGCGATCAGGCGGCGGCGCGCAACCATCAAACGTCGCTCCATTATTTATTGCCATCAGTCCCAGCGGCTCGCCGCGCCGCTTACGCCGCTGTCCACGCCCGGCCCCGTCGTGGCGTTGCGTCTCTTGACGGAGGAATTGGAGACGAAAACATACACCGCGTTGCCGCTGCCGCTTGGCGGTGTCTCCTAACGCGCCGCAACCGACTACATACACCCCGCCGCCGGATGCGGTGTTGCCGCTGATTTCACCGCCGTTCAATGGTAAACATCCCGGATACACCCGCCCCGCCGCCGCCGCTGATTTTTGAGCCGTCTTCCATTACCAGCGCCCGCCGCCGTAAAGATGTTTAGAATAATACGGGGGGGGGGGGGGGATTGGCTGACAATAGAATGCGGGGGAGCGCGCTCTGTCGAAGCGGCTATCCGCGCTAACAGCGGGGCAATCGGGCTGTTCATAACGACGCGCTCCGCGCTCGTTTTCCGTAAAAACCTTTCATGACAATTACCTTATGGAGGCGGCTGTTCTTATGGGATGCCCGCGGCGCAGGCTGGCGTGTTGGATTGTCTCCTTGTTTGTAAGATACGCCGCTCTTCGGGCGGCGCAAGACAGTAGCGCGGGTTTGTTGTTTGTGTCAAGTAAAAGATACATTATGGCTTACGTAATGTCGGGAGTGTTCAGCCGGGAGAACGATTATTCCTCAATACGCCCCAAGATTGGCTGCGCTTCGGCTGCGCGTTTGATCACGCGGACAAAAAGAAGCGCCCCTGCGGGGCGGTCAAGGAAAAAGTATGCCCCAACTTGTATTTTTTGAAAACACTCTATATAATAATAAGCAAATCTTTTTTATCGAGGAAAACATGTCCGAAAAAAACATGATCATGATCGACGGAAACACCGCGGCCGGGCAGGTAGCCCACGCGCTGAGTGAAGTAATCGCCATTTATCCGATTACCCCGTCAAGCCCCATGGGGGAAGTCGCTGACGAGCTTTCCGCCCAGGGACGGAAAAACCTGTGGGGAACCATCCCGCAGGTTGTCGAAATGCAGTCCGAGGCCGGAGCTGCGGGCGCGGTTCACGGCGCGCTGACGACCGGCGCTCTTTCTTCCACATTCACCGCGTCCCAGGGTCTGCTTCTGATGATCCCCAATATGTACAAGATCGCCGGCGAACTGACATCAACCGTGTTCCATATCGCGGCGCGCGCAATCGCGGCGAGTTCGCTCTCCATTTTCGGCGACCATCAAGACGTGATGGCGTGCAGGCAGACCGGCTGGGCTATGATAGCGTCAAACAGCGTGCAGGAAGTCATGGATATGGCGGCCATCGCCCATTCGTCAACGCTCCGTTCCCGCGTACCGTTTCTTCACTTTTTTGACGGTTTTCGCACTTCCCACGAATTGCAGAAAGTTGAGGAGGTGTCCCATGAAACCATGAGGGCGCTGATAAGCGACGAGCTTGTGCAGGAACACCGGAAGCGCGGACTCACGCCCGAAAAGCCCACCATCCGCGGCACCGCTCAGAATCCCGACACCTATTTCCAGAGCAGGGAAGGCGTGAACAAGTACTACCTTGCGACGCCGGCGATTGTTCAGGCTGAAATGGACAAATTCGCCGAACTTACCGGCAGACAGTACCATTTGTTCGACTATTTCGGCGCGAAAGACGCTGAGAAAGTCATCATCATCATGGGTTCCGGCGCGGAAACCTGCGAGGAAACCGTTGAATATCTCGAATCCAAAGGCGAAAAAGTCGGCGTACTGAAGGTGCGCCTCTACCGTCCCTTTGACGCGAAGCTCTTTGTAAAAGCCCTGCCCGCCACGGTAAGGGCAATCGCGGCGCTTGACCGCACCAAGGAACCCGGATCCCTTGGAGAGCCGCTGTACGAAGACGTGGTTACCGCCATTGAAGAGATGCTCGGCGCGGGCGAGACGCCTTTCAAAGCCCAGCCCCTCATTCTCGGCGGGCGCTACGGCTTGGGTTCAAAGGAATTCACGCCCGCTCACGTAAAAGCCGTCTTTGACAACCTGTCCGGCAAAAAGACAAGCAACTTTGTCGTTGGCATTGAAGACGACGTGCTGGGCAAGAGCCTGCCTTACGACGAGCAGTTTGCGCTTGCCGAAGAAGGCATGAACGAGGCGATGTTCTATGGTCTCGGTTCGGACGGAACGGTCGGCGCGAACAAGAACTCCATCAAGATCATAGGAGACGCGAAGCCGGAGCTTTCAGCCCAGGCGTATTTTTCCTATGACTCAAAAAAATCGGGCGGTTTTACCGTGTCCCACCTCAGATTCGGCAAGAAAGCCATTCGCAGACCCTACCTCATCACCAAAGCGGACTTCCTCGCGTGTCATAAATTCTCCTACATGGAGACCTACGACATGCTCGCCTACGCGAAAGACGGAGGCGTCTTCCTTCTCAACAGCCCGTTCGGCGCGGCTGAGGTGTGGAAGGAGATTCCGGTCGAGGCGCAGAAACGCATCATCGACAAGAAGCTCAAGTTTTATGTGATTGACGCGGCGAACATAGCTCTGAAAGCCGGCATGGGAAACCGCATCAATACGGTCATGCAGGCGGCCTACTTCAAGATTTCCGGCGTACTTGAGGAAGCTCAAGCCGTCGAATATATGAAGAAATTCATCAAAAAATCCTACGGCAAGAAGGGCGACGATGTTGTCCAGAAGAACTACGCGACGGTCGACATGGCGCTTGACGCGGTGGAAAAAGTGAATTACCCTTCCTCCATACAGGGTGATGTCCATATCAAAAAACCGTTTGCCACCGCGCAAGACCTGTGGATCCAGGAAACGCTCGGCGTCATGTCCATTCAAGAGGGCGACAAATTGCCCGTGTCGAAACTTCCCGAAGACGGGACGTTCCCCACTGCCACGACTCAGTACGAGAAGCGCGGCGTTGCGGAGCGCGTGCCGGAATGGCATCCTGAAAACTGCATCCAGTGCGGAAAATGCTCGTTTGTGTGTTCCCACGCCTGCATCCGCATGAAGCGCCTTACAAACGATCTGGCGGCGAAAGCCCCCGCAGGTTTCAAAACCGCCGATATTAAGCCAAAAGCGGATGCGAATGAGAAGGTCGCCCTGATGATTTCCGCGGAAGATTGCATGGACTGCGGTCTCTGCATCAACGCTTGTCCAATCAACGCCAAAGCGACGGATCCCGCGAAGAAGGCGCTTGTTTTCAGACCCTATGCCGACGATCCGGCGTACCACGCGGAACAGGTCGCGGCGTGGGACTATTTCCTGAGTCTCCCCGAAACTGATCCCGCGACGCTAAACCTCGGAACCTTTAAGGGGCTTGCGTTCAAACGCCCGCTCTTTGAATTCTCCGGCGCATGCGGCGGCTGCGGCGAAACGCCCTATGTGAAACTCCTTTCCCAGCTTTTCGGCGACCGCGCGGTCATCGCCAACGCCACTGGTTGCTCTTCAATTTACGGCGGAAATTTGCCCACCACGCCCTACGCCCGGCGCGGTGATGGACGCGGCCCCGTATGGTCAAACAGCCTGTTTGAAGACGCAGCCGAATTCGGTTACGGTATGCGGCTCACCAGCGACAAACTTGCGGAACATGTCCGCGAAGTCGCGGTACAAGCCAAATCCGAAGGCGTTGAACCTGCGGTCATCGACAGACTGCTCGCCAACACGCAAAAAGACGATGCGGAAATCGAGGCGCAGCGCAAGGATGTGGACGCGCTCAAAGCGGCTCTCGCGGGCAACTCTAGCGAAACCGTGAAAAGCCTCCTCTCGCTTGCGGATCACTTCATCAAACGCTCCGTGTGGATTCTCGGCGGCGACGGTTGGGCGTACGACATCGGCTTCGGCGGTCTCGATCACGTCATCGCATCGGGGCGCAATGTAAACATCCTGTGTATGGACACCGAAGTGTACTCCAACACTGGCGGACAGATGAGCAAGGCCACGCCAATCGGCGCTATCGCCAAGTTCGCCGCGGCCGGCAAGGAAATAACCAAGAAGGATTTGGGCGCCATCGCCATGAGTTACGGCTACGTGTACGTAGCCAAGATCGCGTTGGGCGCGAATGAGGCGCAAACGATTAAGGCGTTCCGTGAAGCGGAAGCCTATGACGGACCTTCAATCATCATCGCCTACTCCCACTGCATCAACCACGGCATTGACATGTCCAGGGGGCTTGACCAGCAGAAGGGGGCGGTGACATCGGGACTGTGGCCGCTCTACCGCTACGATCCGCGGCTTAAAGATCAAGGCAAGAATCCGTTCCAGCTTGATTCCAAAGACCCGACCACTTCCATTGAAGATTTTATGTACAAGGAAGTGCGCTTCAAGAGTCTCAAAGCCGCGTCCCCGGATCGCGCGGACGCGCTTCTTGCGAAGGCGAAGAAGATCGCCGAACGAACGCTGAAAGAGTACAAGTACTTGGCGGAAAGACCGTTCTAATGGCGTAACTTTTTAGAAAAAGGCGCAAACCAACGGGGAGCTTGCAACAAGGCTCCCCGTTTTTTATTTTCATAAGAAGGTTCAATACCCCATAAACAAACACGAACCGCTCTTCGGTCTACAGGGCGCCGCCTTCATGCGCTCCCTAAACAAAAATTCGCGCCGTTCGTGTCAAAGCGGGTGATATTCCAATCATAGTCGCAGACAGCAAACTACGGCGCGCTCCGTTGTGTTGTTCGTGTATTCTACCAGGAAATCCTGATATGTTCTATTTGCGACCGGTGCTTCATTTTCACCAGCAACGTCCGTTCGGAAACCGAATACGCCCATCCCGATGAATCGTACCGTTCAAAATCGGCGGCGGTCCGGTAAATTTGATTGTAAAGCTGCACACGGCTCATTGAAGGCGGGATGTTGCGGATAAGCATATAGTGAGTCTCGCCAGCAGGGAAGTCAACTTCAATATCCAAACTTGAGCCAGCGGCGCCCAAGTCGCCGGCAAGAGTTGCGGAAACCCGCGTCGCCGCCGTCCACGCCCAAACCGGCGGGGCGTCCGCCCTGTTAACAATAGCAACGGCGCGGGCGTAGTTTTCTCCTACGCCCAACTCGCGGTACAGATAGGCGGAATGTATGGTTACGGACGCTTCTACGGATGAGGGGCGCTCCGCCATGATGTCGGACACCAACAGTTCTTTTGGCGCAAACCCTTCGTCATTGGTCACTGAAAGAACGGACAGTATCACGGAACGGGCGGCGGCGGCCCACCCGCCATTACCGGCGTTCTCCGCGTAAAGCAACAAGGCTTTGCCTAAACGCAGGTTGAAGAGCATATCCGCTGAACCGTTGTTGAATACGAACACCTTGTCGCCCTGACCGTTCTTTCGTATGCCCGCGGAAATAAGCGAAAACACCCTGTCATTGAACCGGGCGAAGGGATTTTCCACAGTAGGGCGGTATGCTTCCCAATCCATGTAATTTTCCAGAATACCCGGTATACAATCAGGGGTGATGGCGGAAGGATCAATGGAACGCGCCCATGCGTCGACGGCGTTCACAACGGCGTTGGCGCCCTGTAGAGAAAGATATTCAATGGCGTGATATTCTTTGAAGAAATCAAACGATTGGCTGTTGATTTCCCGGGACAGACGGGTGTTGGCGTCCCGTTCAAACGCGGTAAAAGAGCGGAGCGCCTGATCCAAACGCCCAAAATACGGCGATGACGCGTACGTTTTTTGCCCCGGATTTTGAGAGGCGTTTATGGCGCTATTTACAAAACTGGCGGGCGTGGTCCTGAGCGCCTGACTGTACGCATTACGGCGAATGGATTCGCTGATATACGCCATAATCCGAACTTCATCGGATGACGCGGATAGCCGCAACCCATTATATATACGGGTACGCCACAGGTCGATTGCATTATTATAATCCGCCTCGCTGGACGCCTGCGCGATGACAAAATCCGCGACATTGAACAACTGATCGTCTTCACTGTTTTCAGGCGGCGCCTCTGCCTCATCATCAGGCGGCGTGTCAATAACTTGATACGCTATAAACGGATCACTCTCCGTCAATACCAGCATCTGCTTGTCCGGATCCATCAGCGCTCTGCTGAACCCGTATCTCATCCCATTATAGATAATAAAAAAATGCCCGCCTTCAGCCTGCTGAATGCGGGACGTCGCAAGCATTCTGTAGGGAAGCTCAAGACGTCCAACGCCTCCAGCGAAGACTACGCTGATGGCAAGTTCCTGCCTTCCGGTATTTTCTTGTACGGCAAAAGTCAAACTGGTACCTCCAGCGAAACGGAAAATTACGAGATCGTCAGAAAACGCCGCGTATTCGGGCAGTCTGATCTCACGTCTGCCGTCTGCGTACACAAGCGAGAATTTGTTTTCTTCGTTCAACCGGTATTCCATGCCGCTAAAAGAAACCACCGCCCTCCCTGTAATGGACTGCCAGTCAAAACCCAACGGCATCGACAGGGAGGCGTCCGCCGCCCGCTCTTTGTACTGAGCGCTTACCGTGAGTCCGTCAATCCGTTTGGTAAAATTTCCATATTTTGTAAACTGAATCAAGACGAGAACAAAAAAAATAATGATGTAGCCAGCAAAAAGCCCCGCTACACGCGGAACGATTGACTTTTTTATCACGATGAAACCCTTCTTTATTCGCAATGGATTTATGCACGGCTCTTTAGGACAATTCGCATCGGCGATGCCGACAAAAGCGGAGGTAGACCCCGCGTTAAAATTTTTTTTACAAAAGCTCCACTTCATGCAACCATTGCAAGACACTTCAACCTTATTGCGAAAAAATTTATTTTACAATATTATAACATATAATTCTGAAAAAAGCAATGCGGCTACTCTAAATTTCATCTCTTATACGCAGAAAGCTCGTGTACCGATCTTCGTGAATAACGCCTTGCTCAACCGCTTCAATGATCTTGCACCCGGGCTCGCGCTGATGGGTGCAGGAAAGTCCAAAGGCGCATGTTCCCGCAAACGGCGCAAATTCCTTCATATACAACACAATATCTCTGGCGACAACGCCGTCCGGCACAAAACGCCTCATACCTGGCGTATCAATGATGAATGTTCTTTGCATAATCTTTTTTGTATCGGCCAAAGCGGGGACTTCCAAAAGACTCGCCATAGTGGTCGTATGGTTTCCTCTGTCGTATTTTTCGTTGATGCGTCCCGTCCTGATGTCCGCGCCCGGAACAAGCGTGTTGATGAGGCTTGATTTTCCCACTCCAGACTGCCCCGCAAGCACAGAGCATTTCCCTCGCATTAGATCGCGGAGGGCGTTCATACCCGCTCCGGTTAGGGACGAAACATGCAACGTCTGGTACCCGATGTGGACGAAATCACGCAACCGCTCAACAACATCTTCGTTATAAGGCAGATCACATTTATTGCACACGATAACCGGTGTAATTCCGGCGTATTCGGCCTGCACGAGCAGCCGGTCTATGAAGCGGGGGCGAAAAGGAGGGGACGAGGGCGTTGTAAGACACAGCGCAAGGTCTACATTTGCGGCTAAGATTTGCGATGAGGCCAAACGGTTCTGGCCACGCCCCTTTTGGTTCGCGCGGGTAAACGCATTGCGCCGTTTCTCAAGGCTTGTAATAAACCCCTGCTCCTTATGAACGCCATCCCGCTCAAAAACAACCCTGTCACCGGGCGCGAGCGGGTTGTAATACGTTTCCACGCCTTTGAGTATTTTTCCCTTGATGCGGCACTCTACGGCGCCGTCTTCTCCGTCCGCCTGTACGGTGAAGACATTTTTGGATCCTCGCAGCACAAGTCCGATCATTCAAACGCCTCCTCTGGAACATGCAAGGAATCCAAGCGGTGGATGTCCATCCCAAAAGCGCGCGCCCTTATACGCCAAAGCGGTTCAATGGGAGCGGAACCGGTAAGCAGTAAAACGGCTCCAGACGTCTTTTGCCCGCGACTCGGCGCGGCTTCCAACACTTCCTCAATCCGGTGGACAACCCCTTCCACCGAATCGAAAACAACAATGTCAGGCGCGGCAAGGCGGCGGAACACGTCGAGCAACAGCAGAAAATGCGTACACCCAAGCGCCAGCGTATCGGCGCCTGCCGCGCGCAACCGCTGTATGTAGGGAAGCGCCACCCGCTCCTTCTCCGCTTCCGGCGCGCGCTCGCCGCCTTCTTCCACAAAACGTACAATATCGGACGCGGCAAGAGCCACAATTTTCGCGTCAGAACCATACTTTTTCGCCAGTTCCATGATGTATGGATCCTCAATAGTGCGGTCTGTTCCAAGCACACCCACACAGCGGGTCTTGCTTGCGAGCGCGGCGGGCTTTATCGCAGGCACGGTACCCACCCAATGAATCGATGGAAACGTCTCACGCAATACGTCCAACGCCGAAACCGACGCGGTGTTGCAGGCTAAAACTGCGGCGCGCGGCTCAACATGCTTCAGCAATTCGGCGGCAAGCCGGGTGAGTATGGCGGCAATTTCTTCTCTGGTTTTATGCCCGTAGGGGAAATGCTCGCGGTCGGCAATGTACAGAGCGGAACCGCCGCCAACGGAATTCCGCTCCCAGAAACGTCTGAAATAAGGAAGTCCGCCGATTCCGGAGTCAAAAAAAAGTATGGGATTGTCAAAATCATCCCAAGAGTCCGTGTGAAACATTTTTACATATATTGAAGCAAAAGAAACAGAGTGTCAATATGGCAAATCCGCGCCCGCGCCGCGTCGTACGACCGCCGCCGCGTTTACACGAACCGCGCTATTTGACGAAGATCGGAGAATGTGTTATAATACAAAGCAAGATGACAGAATTTGAGCCGGAAAATTCAGGGTTAAAAGAAGCCCGGAAACGGATCAAACATTTTTTCGAATCGTGGGAGATGGAGCTTGATCTTTCCGATCTTGGGTTGGAACGCTTTCCGGTGGAATTCATAGACGATCCGGACATCATTCATGGACTCAATCTGAGCGGTAACAAACTCGAAGAATTGCCGGCGGCCATAGGCGCGTTCACTTCGCTTGAAATGATTGATTTGAGCGGCAACCGGCTTTCAAAGCTGCCGGAAACCATCGTCAACTTACAAAATCTCAAAAAACTCAAAGCAAACAACAACGATCTCACGGAATTGCCTGAAAATATAGACCGGCTTTTCTCTCTGGAAACCCTTGATGTCAGCAACAACCGGCTCACCCATCTGCCGGACGGCATAAAAAATCTCCGCAGGCTAAAAAATTTCAATTGTAACCTAAACAAACTTGGTGAAGCGCCGAATGCCGTTAAAAAATTCACCTGCGCAAAAAAAACAAACATCTTACTCCATATCAGAAAACTCGCGGACATGGCTTCCGGGTGCGAAAACGTTTTCACCGACATGTTCTTTGAACAATCAAAGTCCCATCTCAAAGCCGTTATGGAGCGATTTCACCTCACGCCGGTACAGGCGATTATTTACGCCCAGTTTCTTCTGCGTTACGAAGAGCAATCGATCTATTTGCGTGAAATCGCTTCCACGTTTAACCTATGCAGCCTCGAAATGCTCCCCTATTTGACAGAATTAGAGAAACTTGAAGACAAGAAGCTCCTTCTTTGCAGACGTCCGGGCGGAGGCGAAACCACAACCTACCGCATACCACCCGAAGTGATAGAGTCTCTCCGTCGGAACAAGCCATACAAGATCGAAACGTATGAACATGTGAGCGTTGATGAATTTTTTGAAATAACGGATAAATTATTCGACCTGCATGGCAACAACGAATTGAGTTACAACGCTTTTGTCACGGAAATGCAGAATCTGATACATAACAATATGCATCTCTCGTTTTGCAAAAAAATACGGGAAGCGAATCTCGAAATTGATGATATGATTCTCTTGCTCAGATTCTGCCAGCGCCTCGTTTCCTGCAACGATGACACCATAGGCGTAAGCGATATAGGCGGCATTTTTAATAACGTCGTATTTAAAAAATTTGTCCGTTTATTTAGAGGGGGAGAATTCGAACTTATAACGCGCGGCTTTGTTGAAATGAGAGATAGTTGCGATTATGACGACGACTTTTTCGGCGACAGCGAGCTTTTCTCCCTCACACCGGCTGCAAAGATGGATTTACTCGGAGAGTTAGATCTCAAGCCATTGAAAAAAACAGAGACAAATAAAGACTTTCTCATTCCCTATGGAAACATCACGGCAAAAAAAATGTTCTACAACAAAAAGGAAGAGGGGCGGATTTATGAGCTTTTTTCCCTGTTGCGCCCGGACAACTTTAAAGCCGTGCAGGAGCGTCTTGTAGAAAAAGGTTTGCGCAATGGGTTTGCCTGCCTTTTTTCAGGAGCGCCCGGCGCCGGAAAAACCGAGACTGCGTATCAATTGGCTCGTGAAACCGGACGCGACCTTATGTCCGTCAACATCACGGATATCCAGAGCAAATGGGTGGGGGAAAGCGAGAAAAATTTGAAACTGATTTTTGAAAACTACCGTGAAGCTGTGCAGACGTGGAATCAAAAAAGCAAACAAATACCCATCCTCCTTTTTAACGAGGCGGATGGCATTATCTCCAGACGGTTTGAATTGGGAAGCGAAAGCCGGTCAGTGGATCAGATGATGAACAGCCTCCAAAACATTATTCTGGAAGAAATGGAAAAACTGTCCGGCATCCTTATCGCCACCACCAACCTTGTTCAAAATATGGATAAAGCTTTTGAACGCCGTTTCCTGTACAAGATCGAGCTTGAAAAACCGGAGCCGGCCGTACGCCAGTCTATTTGGCAGAATATGTTGCCAACACTCCAAGACAGCGACGCCGCAACCCTTGCATCGCGTTTTGAATTCTCCGGCGGACAGATCGAAAACATCACCCGCAAATCAATCGTCGATTATGCGCTTACCGGCGTGGAAACTTCGTTTGAAAATCTGCTCAAGTTCTGCAAAGAGGAACTGCTGACAAAACAGGGCGAGCGCCGAATCGGGTTTGCGACGAAACCATAAGGGGAGCGGAACAGAGGCAGTTCCAAAACCCGGTTGGTTTTGGAACAGGCTCACCATTTTTACAATTCAAATCTCCCCGACAGCGTGAATTCCCAGGCACCGGGAAATTCATCGGTCGCAATCTTCACGGCAAACCGGCTTCGTTCTTCCTGTACGGCGGCAGAGAACGAAGCGTCCACTTTTTCCGCCTTTACGCTTGTCGTATACCCCACGCTTATACCAAACCTGAACATACCCATACTGTACGTCGCGTTTCCGGCTATTCTCGTCGAATCAAGCCGCCACTGTTCCGAAACCGGATACGGCGAGGAATTGTCGCCGGCTATTCCCGTGAGAGCGCAGGAAAATGACGAACGCAGTTTCCACCACTGTACGCCGATCTCGCCTTTGTAAGCGTCTTGCGGCTTTTCTCCTTCCGCAACATTGCGATCCGCTGAAAGAGAAATTCGGGTTATCCGTACCGGCAACTTCGCTTGCGCTGGAAAACGGCAATAAACGCCCGTTGAAGACCGTTCAAACCTGCTTTCGGTGAAAACAGCGCGCGCGTCGCAATCCGCTTCGAATAAATCGCCCATGCCCGATGAGCGGATGCTTGTACTCACCCTGAAAAGGCTGCTCCTTTTCCCGTACCATTCGATTTTTCCCGCAATTCGCGCGTTTTGACCGGGAACGGAGCCGTCGCTTCCAACAAAACGATCCCCGGCCCCGTCAACGGCGAAAGAGAAAAGCCATGGTTTTTTCCCGATGCGGACGCCGATATTGCCGTACACGCCGCGCCCAAAGACGACGGTTTCAGAAAAAGCCCAGTCAGAAGAAACGCTCGACCAGGGGCTTGTCCAGAGAAACGCCATTGCAAACATGTGAAAGGCGCGTTCGGGCAATGCGGACTTTTCCGAAAACCACCCGGAGGCGGCGCGGGGCGGCAGATTTTTGCCTGTCCAAAATCCCTCCACGCGCACGGACATTTTTCGGGTGAAATGGACTTCAGCGCCGCCAAAAAACGCGGGATTCAAGCCGCCGTCAAGGGTCGCCGACGTGAATCCGGATGCGGAGGATTCGCCGTTTAGAAAATCAATAACGGGACTCGCAAGAAACAGGGCTGCTTTTGGCTCTTTTGTCTCGGAAAATTCCTGTTTTAGATCGCTTCCCGTGGGCTGATGACGCTCAACAAATGGCGCTGACCGGACCCACGGGTTCCGTATACGCATGGACAAACCCCATTCATCAAGCGTCCCATAAAGAAGGCGGGAGCCGGTCATTTTATGGTATAATCCAACTCCCCAGTTCAGATTTTCGACGGCGAACCCGTCAAGCGGCAAGAGGTTTCTCTCAAGCAATTCCGCCCGCAGGTAAAGCGTCTGTAAAGGAAGGAAAAAGTGTCCGTCAAGACGATTTTCCAACGTTCCGGCGCTCTTGTCTGCGTCAAAACTCGCGGAGCCTGCGTACAGCACGTTGAACCACGCCGGCGCGGACGCTGGGTCCGCCTGAGCGTCACATATGAAGACGCAAAACCCAAGTAAAAAAGCGACTATAATTTTCTTCACGTAGTACTAACGGATTTTGCATACAAATTGATTCAGGTTTTGGAATACGGTTTTTTGAAAAATTAATCCGGCAATCTAAAAACGCCGAGAAACGTTGGGGAACTGTAGATAGGAGAGAAATTATTGTCAATACCCATTGCAACTATGTACATCGCCACATAAGCGTAAGATACGGGGGGAGAACCGGAAGCTGGCGCCACATCCGCATTTACCAATGCTGTCGCATTGCCGGTTGAATTCAAATTCACCGTATTCAGGAAGCGTCTGTCCGGTACGGGATTAAACGTTCCTTCTCCATTGGAACGCCTCAAGACGTATTCACTATCTCCTTCATCCAAAGTTGGAGCGCGTCCAAAGATAGACTGAAAATTAACGGTCACGGTTTGCCCGTCGCTTCCTAAAATGTCGTCAATGCTGGAATTTTCTACTTCAAGCTTCCAGTAATTTCTGTTTTTAAAGAGCGCGCCAACCGCGCTGATGTTCACACTGGTATTAGTTGTAACATTGGCGTATGGCAAGAAGGCGTTATAATCAGCAGCTAAGGCGGTGTTAAGTGTGGAGTATTCAGCGGGTATTATACTTGCGCGCGATTCACCGCTTATATATATACGGTAAAAAATAATAAAATTTCTAAATTGAATGGCGTCAATCTGCGGAAGCCGTATGACCACTCCCGACATGGCGGGCGATTGTGTAACGTAACTTTCCGGAACCGGCGGCAGATATATATAGTCTTCAATACCGCAGGCAAAAAACACAAGAAACGCCGCGCACATGAGCGGACGGACAGCGGACGAGAAGCGCCGCCGTCTACTGGACGCCCAGCCGCCGTACCATAGTGGAACGCGCAGGCGCAAATCACCGCCCTGAAAGAAAGCGGAGCGGTTCATTTCAAGCCTAACGCAATAATTCTTGATTGTGCGAGAGACGTCCATACCTCGTCGTTGGGCCATTTGCTCAGCAGGCTGCGATACGCCTCAATAGCAGCGTCCTTGTCCACGCCTTCCTGCAACCGCCCGATATTGAACTGGGCGCGGGATGCGCCCGGAAACTCGGTGAACGCGGCGGCTTTTATGAACAGCTCAATGGCGGTCTGCGTGTTGTTCTGCTCTTCAAGGGCAACCGCCTGATTGTACATCGCCACCGGCTCAAGGTACGCTCCTCTAGCGGCAACGGCGGCGTTAGACCACGCCTTTTCAGCTTCCGCCCAATTTTTTTTATCCGAATATATTGACGCCGCAATTGCGTACGCCCGCGCTGAAACAAACCCTTTGTGGGTGGATGCAAACGCATCCAGATCATTTAAGAGCGTCTGCACATCGGCGTCCTTGGATGCATCGGCAATATCAAACCGCAACGCCTCGTATCTCTGACTCAACGCTTCCACTTGGCTTGCCGCTTTTGCATCAAGCGAACTCAACACGCTTGTCGCCGCAATGAAAGCCACCAGCGCGACGACCACAATGATCAAAAAAACAAGAAAAGCGACCCGGTTTCTTTGAATGAAGTCGCTTAATTTCTGAATTGCATTTACATCGTCTTTTTTTTCAACGCTCTCTTTTTTTTCTTTATCGGTCATATATCCTCCTGACATTCACAAATTCGCCCGATCAGCGTCCGCCGGCTTCCGCGCCGCGTTCCGCCTGAACGGTTCAATTCCTAAATCTTTTATCAATTTTGACAAATACGTCCTCTGTATATCCAAAGTTTTCGCCGTGGCTGTCTGATTCCACTTGTTTTCTTCAAGCGCCCTCTTTATAAACTGAGCTTTGAACGAATCTATCGCGGTTTTCAGATCGCGACTCTCCTCTTTCTCAACAAGATTCATCTTTTTAAGAAAGAGATCGCCTTCCCCTATACGCTTATGCTGCCCCAGCACACACGCCCGCTCGATGCAGTTTTGCAGTTCGCGTATATTTCCGGGCCACGAATAGGTCAGCATGGCCTGCAAAGCTTCTTCGGAAAAGCCGTCAAACTGTTTCTTCATCTCAAGCGAATACTTTTTAAGAAAAAAATGGGCCAATTCCGGTATATCTTCGGTTCGCCGCCTCAATGGAGGCACGTATAAAGGAAGCACATTAAGCCGGTAGTACAGATCGTTGCGGAACTCGCCCTTTTCAACCATAGCCTCTATGTCGCGGTTGGTGGCCGCCAGAATACGCACATTCACCGTAACCGGCTCGGCTTCTCCCACTCGCTCAAACGTCTTTTGCTGCAACACGCGGAGCAGTTTCGCCTGCAATGAGAGCGGCAACTCCCCAATCTCATCAAGGAAAATAGCGCCGCCGTCCGCCAGTTCAAAACGCCCCTTCCTGTTAGACACCGCGCCCGTAAAAGCGCCTTTCACATGCCCAAAAAGCTCGCTTTCAAGCAGGTTTTCAGGCAGAGCCGCGCAGTTTACGCGGATAAACGGGGCGTTGCGGCGGGGGCTGTGCAAGTGTATCTGTTCAGCGAAAAGCTCTTTGCCCACCCCGCTCTCTCCCAAAATCAGCGCCGACGAATCGGTCTGCGCAATACGCTCAACCATAGCGAGCTTTTCAAGGATAACCGGGCTTTTTGCAATCAGGATGTGATACCCTTTCTCCCATTCCTGTTTATCCGTAAGCTCAACTTGCAGCCGCTGAATTTCATCGTGCGCCTGTTCCATGCTTTGCGCGTTTGCAACGGCTAACGCGGCTTGATTGGCAAATATTTCAAGCCATTCACGATCGTTCTCCGTAAACAACTGGCCGTCTTTCTTGTTGATGATCTCAAGAACCCCTATGCACTTTTCTTTGACGCGCATAGGAACGGCAATCATGGTTTCACATGGATATTCTATATCTCTTGAAATAGCAAATAAATGACGCTTGTCGTTTCCCGCATCGCTCAGCATGACCGCTTCGTTGTGGGCAAAAACCCAACCCGCGATTCCTTCTCCGGGCTTTACGACAAACTGTTTCGCAGCAGACCCCTTTGGACCCAATGCGACCTCAAAATAAAGAAAGCCTGTTTCTTTATCAACAAGAAGCAGGCTTGAAGCCTCGGCATCGCATAAACGCGCCGCCGAATCCATAATCTCCGTCAACAAAGCATTAATATCTTGAAAATTCGAATTTATTCGTGTGTTAATTTCAACAAATGTTTTAAATTTCAAGACATCAACGATTTGCATATCGACTGCGGCAACCGGCGCGCGGCTGCTTCCTACTTCCCATCCTCAGCTTTCTTTGATTTCAACAGATCGCCCAGCGTAATCCTTGATCCGTCTCCGGTGTCGGAAGACATATATTGAGACACCTCCTCCCGCTGTATCTTTCTTTGATAATCACGGATGGAGAACGCGGCTTTTTGTTTATCGGCCTGTATTTCAAGCACAACCGCTTTCACCATGTCGCCTATGTGGTACTTCTTCATGGCTTCATCAGGAGTTTCCCCGTTGTTTTCAGGCAAGTTAGACTTGTGAACAAGCCCTTCAATGCCGCCCGGCACTTTGACGAAGATGCCGAAATCGGTGATTGAGGAGACCACGCCCTCAATGTAGGATCCTTGCTTGTAGGTGGATGCAAACATCTTCCACGGATCTTCGGTAAGTTGTTTGACGCCAAGTCTGATATTGCGGTTGTCTTTTTCAAGCGCAATGACCATAACCTCAATTTCCTGCCCCACTTGCAGTTCGCTGCCCGGGCGTTTGACCTTCTTTGTCCATGAAATGTCGTCCGCATGAAGAAACCCGTCGATGCCTTCCTCAAGCTCAATAAACGCGCCCACATTGGTGAGCTTTACGACCTTTCTGACGAGCCGCGTACCCACCGGATATCGCTCGTGTACGGTCACCCACGGATTAGCCGTCACCTGTTTCAAACCAAGCGACACTCTGCCGGCCTGCAAATCGTATCCCAGAATCATGCACTCAACCATCGAGCCAATGCTCACCACATCTTCCGGCTTCTGGACTTTTTTCACCCAGGAAAATTCGGATATGTGCGCAAGCCCCTCAATGCCCTCTTCCAACTCAATGAACGCGCCGAAATCGGTAATCTTGGTGACCTTGCCCTTCCTGATGTCGTTGACGTGGTACTTGTCCTCAAAATGAATCCACGGATCGTCAGTAAAATGCTTGATCGAAAGATTGATGCGTTTTTCATTGGGATCAAGCCGTATGACCTTGAGCTTGATTTCCTGTCCGCGCTTCACAAAGTCCTTGGGACGATTCACATGCCCCCAACTCATATCGTTAAGATGGAGAAGCCCGTCAAAACCGCCCAGATCAATGAATGCGCCAAATGAAGTGTAACTCTTCACCGTACCTATGACATCGCTTCCAATAGGCGTATTTTCAAAGAATGCATCCCGTTTTCTTTCTATATCTTCTTCCAGCCATTTGCGGCGATTTACCACAATATTCTGCTTGCCGTCCGAATACAGCCTTTCGACATAGACAGGGGTCTTTATGCCGAGCAATTTTTCCGGCTTGTCAACCTTCTGTATATCGGACTGGCTTATGGGAAGAAACGCGCGCGTATCGCAACCGAGGTTGAAGTCATATCCGCCCTTGATCTGCTTTTCAATGACGCCCTCAACCGGCGTATGATCCTGAAACGCCTGCCGGAGATTCTTCCAAAACAATTTAACATCGGCCTTTTGTTTGGAAACAATCACTTCCCCGCGCTTATTCTCTTTCATAACGAGAACAACCCACACCTTGTCCCCAATATTGGGAACTTCGGAAAATTCCGTTCTCGGTATCTTACCCTCGGATTTGAGGTTCACATCGACAAAAACCTGATCATCTCTAATTTGAACGACCGAGCCTTCTACGAGTTGCCCCTCCTCCGCTGAATCAAGGGACTTAAGATACTCCTCCTGTAACTGCGTCTGGATGTTGGCATCGTTCTTTCTACCACCATCCACCGGCCCTGTGTCCGACGGACCGAATTCCGTTCCCACTTCCACCTTATCCATGTTTGATCCTTGTTATATTGATATTTTCTATTAATATTGCATAAGTTTGCTCAATGGTCAAGAGTGAAGTGTCGAAAACCTTCACTCCGTCAGCGATCTTCAAACTGCCTTCCCGTTTATTTTTATCGATCTCGTCCCGTTCCGCTATCGCCTTTTTGATCTCCTCAAGTGAGAGGCCGGAAACGCCCTGTTCAAAACGCCGTTTCGCCCGCTCCTCAACCGAAGCGTCAAGGTAAAACCGGTGTTCAGCATCCGGAAAAACAACGGTGGTCATATCCCTGCCCTCGACAATAATGTCAAGGTTCCCCGCTATTCTCCTGATTAAGCCATTGACCACATGACGAACAGCAACTATACCGGACAAGGGAGCGCACTTCCAGTCGATCTCATCCGTGTGGAGAAGGGGGCCGACATTTTCTCCATTGAGGTACACCTGCCCGTCGCGGTACTCAATACCCGCGCTCCGCGCGTAGGCGATACACGATTCGGCGTTGTCCTCAGCTATGCGGACTCCGTTTCGCAAGCAACCCAACGTAATCGCCCGATAAAGATTCCCCGAATTGATATAGGTAAACCCAATCCGATCCGCAAGAAGCTGCGCTATAGTACTCTTTCCGGCGCCGGCAGGTCCGTCAATGGCAATTACCATGCCATTATCGTAACAACAATAAAAAAAAATATCAAGTATACCCCGCTCAAAAACAACGGTTTGGAAATGGATTTGGGAGAATTTTATATAAAAAGTAAAAAGAGGCCGTTTTCCAGTCCGCCCGCAAACGCGGCTAGGGCGCGTCTTTACAGCGCTATTGAGCGGCTCACCTCAACGGGAAAAACGCCGAAAAGCCTGTCGAGTTGCGACGAGACCGTATAGGAGGCGCCGGCCGTTTTATTGTAGACATCCACGACGACGCCCATCTCCTCGGGATCTTTCGAATAAATGGCCGATGAATACGCGGCGCGAAACAGCCCTTTTTCCGCGAGTTCCCGCGTCGAGAGCGCGCCATACTTCAAGAGCGCCTGTTTGTCAACGACGGCGGCTGGTCCGTCATACCCAATGGTAAACACAAAATTTTCACGTGACAGCATGTTCCATTCCGTTTATAGATTCAACGCCCTACGCCAGCGGCGTTTCTATTATAAGAGGATACTCCAAAACTTAGCTTTTGGAATGAGTTTAATATAATAAAATCTGGTAAAACAGGCAATAGCGTATTGGAATTCGCTTTGAACCGCACAATTTTTTCTCCACCCGCTTGACATTTTTTTTTCTATACGCTATGATCTTTTCAACTTGGCAAAGCGGGATCCCAATCCCATCCATTCCCCGGTTGTGTAATGGCAGCACCGCAGACTCTGGATCTGCTTGTGGGGGTTCAAATCCTCCCTGGGGAACGAAAGACTTGAATTCGTGTGGTTTTCCATGTAACAACATTGAAACGGCCCCTTCGTCTATCGGTTAGGACATGAGATTCTCAATCTTAAAAGAGGAGTTCGATTCTCCTAGGGGCTAATTTTTCCATAATATCCTTTTTTACGTTGTCGTCTTCCGAATTAATTCTCGTGGAGGCAGTTGGAGCCGCCAATGTATTGGTTTTCGGGATGTCATCTCCTTTCCCCATGAAAAATAGGCGAGACTCTCTTGACTATAATAGGATGAATGCTTATAGTAAAACTATGAATGAAAATAGGCAATTTAACAAACTGGCGTTCGAGTTGTCCGTAGAGGAGCGGAATGAACTTCTTAAAAAGCTGGCCGGTCAATCAACGTTCTCTCATGAATCTCTCTATGATGACAATAAAGTTGAATCTCCAGCTAAAACAATAGAAGCGCAATATCAAACATTGCCGTGGTATGAACGTCTTTTACTGTTTATATTAAGTTTCTTCAAAAGCAAGTCCGCGATAAAAGTCTACGAAGACAGGCTCATTTCAAAAATAGGGCAAGAGATAGAAACCAAATTTCCCGGCTATTTCAATTACCGGAACCTCCAGTTGCTTCCGCTTTTCCACAAAGCGCTTACGGATCTCAAAATCAGCGTACGGTTTTTTAAAGACGCCCTTGACGCGGGACTCAATAAGGACAAGGGCGCTTTTTATGCGTTCCTTGGTTCTTTGGAGATGGGCGATGTCAATAAAAGGCTGGAACAAGAGATAACGCCCATAGAAATCTCCTCCAAACATCCTGGAAAGAACGAGTCGGATCTCAGGCAGATAGCTATGGGTTTAATGGAAGACGCTTTTTCGGCCATCAATGAGGATGAGCGAAATGCAATGTACCAACACGCCCGTGTGTTGAGTTGCCTTAAAGAGTTGTCTTTTTTCCTGTTTGATCGGATTCTCTACGCCTTTGCAAATGATCCGGCTTTGGGAGGCATGACTTGTTCCGTAAGCGTCGTGAGAGATCAACTCGCAACGTTGAATAATATCCTGTATTCCCTTAAAACGCCTCCGTCAATATCCCTGCTTGAAGCGTTGTTTATTTTTGTTTTGCAGGAAAAAGCGGGTAATGAAGCTATTGACATACAAAATGAAAGCAAAATGCTCCTGTCCTCAGCGGAAAATTCTCTGGCGGCTATCCGTGAATTCAACAAAACTGTTCTTTTGACCCTGATTCTCAAAGTGGCTAACCGGAATACGGCTTTCGGTCCGTCCGCGAGGAGCGGCGGTGAAGACTGGATTACGGTGTACCGCGACTATTGGAAGCAGCGCATAGAAGAATTGTTTGATGATTATACGAAGGCAAAGCGTCAGCAGGAGTTATTCGCCTCTTTCAGTTCCTTCCTGAAAGGAGCGGCGCTCAAAACTTTGGATTACACGAAATCGGAAGGCAATCCAGACGGAATTCCGATACGAGGGGACTACACGCTTGCATTTCTTCTGACGTTCCATTCGGTTGTTTTTATGGCCGATGTCAACAAGGCGCTTCGTCCCATCTTGCTTGAAGGGGAATTTCCCAAGCGGGAAAACAGGATACTGTTTACGGAAAGCTACAATGATCTTATGAAACTTGATGAGGATATCAAGCGATTTGATGTGGAAATTTCGCCAAATGGGGAAATTGGAAAACAGTATGCCATTGCTATGGCGGATATGTCGTTTACAAACAAGCGGCGCAAAGTACATGTCGTGATTGAAGCGGCGAATGAAACAGTGATTGAGATCGTAAACAGGGCAAAAAAAGCGCTTGAAAATATACTCATTGTCTTGCAAAGCATTACCAGAAAAGAGCCGGACGGCAAAAACGAGATACTTTCCAATATATACAAATTCACGGGAAAACCGCTGACAACGACGGTTTTGAGCACATCCGCAACTGCCGTATCGACGACATCCACTCTTACGCCAAAAGGCGTAGCCTTCTTTAACGGCATCAATGACGCCATACAAAATTTGCGGCAAGCTTTGCATATTCTTGACAATATTGAAACGCTGAACTTGGGATCATGCAAAGAAAGAACATAATCGCCGTTTTGCGTCCATTCTCTCTTTCTGATATGCATGATGATGCGTTTTTTTTCTCGTTCTTCTTTGATGGCAAACCAATCGCCGACATTTCATGCGGCGACATTTCATGCGCGCTTTCCGCCCGCAATGCAGGCGACATGGATGTACGGGAAACCGAACGCAGAAACGCCTTTCTACAACGAATAGGCGTCGATCCCACAAAGACATACGCCTGTTCGCAGACTCATTCGCACAATGTCGCCTTTGCTGACTGCGGTCATTCCGGCGGAATCCTGTATGATGCGGACGGACTTGCAAGCGGCGCGTCCGACGGCGCGGTTAATATGTATCTTTCGGTTACTGTGGCTGATTGCCTTCCGGTGTATATGTTCGACATGGAGACTGGCGCTTTCAGCGTTGTTCATTCGGGATGGAAAGGAACCGGAATTGTGTTGAACGCGCTTAAAAGCATGAACGTGGATGCGCATCCTGAAACGGTATGCGCGGTATTGGGTCCCTGTATATGCGGGGATTGTTACCATGTTGATGAGGATCGGCGGCGTGTTTTTGAGGCGCAATTTGGCTGTGAGGCGCGCGGCTCGTCCGTCGAATACCCGCTTGGCGGCGTGGTAAAGGGCGATTGCCTTGACTTGAAGGCGGCGAACGCGGCGCTTCTGGCAAACGCCGGCGTACGGAACATCGCGTATTGTGAAAACTGTACATTCACCGATGAACGGCTCGGTTCTTTCCGCCGTGAAGGGAAGAATTTTACCAAAATGATGGCGGTGATAGGAAGGGGTTGTCATGTTCATGCATTATAAAGAAATATGGAAACAAAAAATTGCGGATGCAATCAACGCGCTGCTTGCGGAAAACGGCCTGCCGGAAACGGTCGCCGTGTCCGGCGTAGTCGCGGAAATTCCGCCCCAACCCGATATGGGCGATCTCGGCTTTCCCATGTTCGCGTACGCGAAGATACTGCGCAAGGCGCCGCCGCAGATAGCGCAAGCCGTACGTGAGAAACTCGACTCCAGCGCCGGCTCAGGAGTCGCCAAGTACATGGGACCCTATGTGAACGTCTTTCTTGAGCGCGCTGAGACTGTTCGTGAACTGCTCAAAGAGGCCGCTTTGGGGGAAAAAGGGGGCTTCGGCAAGCCGGGATCGCTTAAAGGCGTACGGATAATGGTGGAGTTTTCCAGCCCCAACACCAACAAACCCCTGCATTTGGGGCACTTGCGCAACGACATACTGGGAGAAAGCATATCCCGCATCTTGGCGGTGTGCGGAGCGGATGTCCGCAAGGTGTGCATCATCAACGACCGGGGCGTACATATTTGCAAATCCATGCTGGCGTATCAAACGTACGGCAACGGCGCAACCCCGGAAAGCGAACGCATCAAAAGCGATCACTTTGTGGGAAAGTGGTATGTACGGTTTAATCAGATGAGCAAGGAAGATCCCAGCGTTGAGGAAAAGGCTCAGGACATGTTGCGCAAGTGGGAGTCGGGCGATGAGGAAACAAGGTATCTGTGGAAAAAAATGAACGAATGGGCTATCAAAGGCATGAAGGAAACCTACAGGCGTACTGGCGTTTCTTTTGACGCCTACTACTTCGAGAGCAAGACCTATGCGCTTGGCAAAGGCGAAATTGCGAAAGGGCTGGAGAAAGGCGTTTTCTACAAGGCTGACGACGGAGCTGTTATGGTAGACCTCTCCGCAGAAGGACTTGGCGAAAAGGCGCTGTTGCGCAAGGACGGCACGTCCATTTACATCACCCAAGACATTGGCACCGCAATTTTCAGGCATGAAGACTGGGCTTTTGACCGCCTTATCTATGTGGTGGGATCGGAGCAACAACACCATTTCAAGGCGCTTTTCAGCATCTTGCATAAACTGGGATACGAATGGGCGAAAAACCTGCGCCATTTAAGCTATGGCATGGTGAATCTACCCGAAGGCAAGATGAAAAGCCGTGAAGGTACAGTTGTTGACGCGGACAATCTTCTTGACAGCCTGAAAGAAATGGCTCTTCAGGAAATAAAAGGGAAGGAACGGGAAGAGGCGGTCGGCAATCCTGATGAAATTGCCGAAAAAGTAGCTCTGGGCGCGTTGCACTACTACCTTTTGCAGGTGGGCGCCGCAAAAGACATGCTTTTTAATCCGAAAGAATCACTCTCTTTTAATGGCGACACGGGTCCCTACCTCCAATATATGGGGGCGCGAATATCGTCGATGTTGCGCAAAGCCTCGCTCAAAGACGGCGCACTGACGTATCCGGCGATAAAGCCGGAACTGCTTTCAGGAGACGCCGAATGGGATGTCGTCAAAACCCTCTTCGACTACAACAACGCAATAGCCGACGCGGCGGAAAAAATGGACAGCTCTCTCGTCGCGGCGTATGCGTACTCCCTCTCAAAGGCGTTCAGCAGATTCTACCATGACTGCCCCATCTTAAACGCGGAAAACCCCGATCTCGCCGCGGCGCGTCTCGCGTTGAGCGAAGCGGCGCTCTTTGTGCTGAAAGATGCGTTGCGACTCGTGGGCATACCGTTTCTGGATGTGATGTGAAAACGGCGGACGACAGGACGAGAGGCTCTCGTGGCGACTGTTCGTGTCCCGTGTTGCAAAAGCGGCTGTTTTTCAGCCTTCAGCCAGCGGCCGCTTCAGCCGACTCCATGGCGGCGATATCCGCTTCCGCAAGGCCGGCCATGCTTCCGGTCGTGGACCAGAGCGCATCCGCCTTTCGCACCCAGCCCGCCAATACTTGAGGCATTCGGGGTACGCCATGTAGTGTTTATATATTTTGGCGCCGATCCCCGCCGCCAGGCGGGAAAGGCTCTTCCATGACAATCTCCCTTCTTTTTTTTATCGTCATCCTCAAAGATGATGGATTTTTCAAACTCGCAGTCGTTTTCTTCGGGCGTACAGGAAACCGCGTCTGAAAGCACGGCGAGATTTTGGGCAAAGAGCGCGACTTGGACTTTTACGTACCGGACATTCACGCCTCGCGCCGCCTCTTGTACGGGATAGGCGCCGTCTTTCATCGCCTTGCCGAATTCTTCCGCTGCGGTGGAGCAGAGGAGCCATGTACCCCCTCCCCGCTCCACGAGTTTGTTAGGCAGGCTGCGGCTCCCAAAACGACAAACCTTCCCGCGACAAAGCTGTAGAGCGGACGGTGGTAAGGGGCGCCGCTCTGTTCTATGCGATCCAATTCGTGATTCGGCAATTTTACCTTGCTGGCAAAGCGGTTGAAACAGCGATCCGCATAATCAAATGAGAGATTGGCGCCCACGCCAAAAATCGCGCCGGTGCCGCGCTATCGGATGTTTAGTTCAAAATTTGCGCCTGTGTATCGCATTTTCCTTATAAAAACTGCGTTTTCACAGCCATAAGACGAGGAATTTGCGGGGTTTAGGAGAGAAACGATAGAGTCGTTGGACAAGTCCAAAGCAAAAAATTAAAAAATTTTCTCAAATATGCCCAGCAGTTGCGGACAGACGGTTTCGACGGTTCCTGCCATGCTCACTCCGGCGGCGTTCTTATGTCCGCCGCCGCCAAAAGCGGCGGCTATGACGGAGACGTCGATCCTGTCCTGTGAACGCAAGCCCACACTGCAACTCCCCGGCGTCTCCTGTCTGATAAGCATGACGACTTCCACTCCGTCTACCGCCTGCAAAAGCCGGTACAAAGCGTCCGAATCTCTGCATTCAGGGCCGAAGCGCTGGAACTCATGGTATTCTTCCGTAGCAAGTATGAGTTTTCCATCAAAATACTGCCGGGAACCGGCTAAAAGGACGCCCAGAAAACGGCGTGAAGCGAAGCTCTTACCGCCATTTATAAGGCGGAACGTCTCTTTTGGATTCGCTCCCGCTTTTATGAGACGAGACGCATAGGCAAATGTTTCATATCCTGTTGAATCAACATGGCGGAAGAATCCGGTATCCGTACAAAGCCCGAAAAACAGCAGTTTCGCCTCTTCTTCGGTTGGAGCAAGCCCCAAGGCTTCGATCAGGGCGAGGGTCAGAAAGGTTACGGACGGGGCGGACGGATCGATAAATGCGGGATTTTCTTGGGAGCCGACGCGGCGGTCTCCCCTCTCGTGGTGGTCGACAACGGCTGTGGGCAACCCTTTGATACACTCTTCCAAATCGCCGGTACGGTTCGCCGCAGAGCAATCCATGATGACGACCACCGCGTCCAGCCGATCCTCCTCTCGCACAACGTCTGCAAAACGGTCTTGATACACTGAAATCTCACTGCGTTTAAAAGGTCCAGATGAACAAACAACAACCTCTTTGCCCAGACGTTTCAACATCGAAGCCATAGCAAGCTGGCTTCCGACACAATCACCGTCCGGATCTTTATGACCAGCTATGATAAATTTTTTATGATTTTTGATAAAGTCAAGTAATTCTTGAGGGACAGATATAGACATTCCACATCTTTATAACGGCGTATTAGTTGTAGGCTTTTTCAAAATTTTGAAAAAGCCTACAACTAACCTTACATCCGCCTTTACTCTTTTGTGATGCTGAGCTTGAGTGAAATATCCGTGACATTTTCAAAACGGTCGTCAAGATTCGCCTGCAAGGGCATATGACCCCAGGAAGTATCCCTATAGTCCGCCCTCACATACAGTTTCACGTGATCGAACGCTCCATCTCGATAGTAGACTGTAATATTCGGAACTACAGGGGTCGCTCTCATCCTAATAAGAACCGCCTTGTTGTCTTTTGTTGAGAACCATGAAGTCGGAATGTACACCGTATCAAGTTCAGTTCCGTAAGTTCCTACATTGTAAGTGACAACATACCCTTTTGAATAAGGATATATCTTTGCAATGGGAACTTTTACATAATAGAAATCGCCGCTAGAATCCTGCGCATCCTGAGCAAAGAGCGGCATGGCCGCAAACGCCATGTTTATCAAAATGACAAAAAAAAGTTTTTTCATCGAGACCTCCAAAAATAAAGTAAATTGAAATAAGTATACTCCCATTCAAATTTTTTTGCAAGTAGTTCTTTTTATAAATATGCGATCCGCTTAAAGGGCGCGTCAGATTTTGAAACCGGTTCCCGAACCGAATCGCTGTATCAAGATCCGAGGGCGCCGCATATTCTCAAGCGAAGCGGTGTAACCGGCTTTTGGGGCAAGTTGTTATTTATAGTATATTAGGCTATATTTAGGTTGTATTTAAGGATGTCTGTTCCAACACTCAATGATTTTGGAACAGGCGTGGGGAAAAGCGGTCAAAGCCCGCTTCCCACTTAAATATAAAGAAGGAGAGTTCATGGCAAAACAATTTGATGTATTCAAATGCGGCGTATGCGGCGCCGTAGTTGAAGTGTTGCAGGGAAGCGGTTGCGATCCGGCATGTTGCGGGCAACCCATGCAACCGCTTGTTGAAAACACGGTGGATGCGGCTAAGGAAAAACATATTCCGGTTATTGAAAAGATTGACGGCGGCTGGAAAGCGTCCGTCGGATCGGCGCTTCATCCAATGGAAGAAAAGCACCATATCGCATGGATAGAACTGCGGGCGGATGGCATTTCTTACAAAAAAATCCTGAAGCCCGGCGAAAGACCGGAAGCGGTTTTTGCGGTGCAAGCGGAGAACGTTGTTGTCCGTGAATATTGCACCCTACACGGGCTTTGGAGCGCGTGTTAGCAGACGCGCTTATATTAGAATTGTTCGGAGGCATCAGTCGCCGAACAAATTCCTTATGAAAAAATGCAATTTCTCGCCAGTGAACCCGCGTGGTTCATTGGCGAGAAATTATTGTAAGACGTGGAAGCTAACCGCAGGTTAGCCGGCAACCAACCGGGTTGCCGAACAAGAATGAATGCGGCGGCAGTTCAGCCGTTCGCTAATGGAGGTTGATGGTATGAAAAAATATGTATGTAATTTATGCGGATACATTTACGATCCGAAAGAAGGCGATCCTGACAGCGGCGTTAAACCAGGAACGGCGTTTGAAGACATACCTGACGATTGGTCATGCCCCGCATGCGGCGTGGGAAAAGAGAATTTCTCGCCGCTGGATTGACGACTGAATGAACATAGCCGGTTATTCGGTAAAACATCCAGTAACAATCATTGTCCTCTATGCCCTTTTTATGGGCATAGCCGCAACGCTGGCGCCAAATATAGCGGTTGATCTGTACCCTTCCACTGAACGTCCCGTCCTGTCTGTATACACCAATTTTCCCGGGGCGGGAGCTGCGGATGTGGAGCGGAATATCACCATGCCTTTGGAACGCGCGCTGGCGGCTTCACGAGGGCTTACGGAGATGACCAGCAATTCCTCTTTCGAAAGCAGCAATATCAATTTGAACTTTGCGTACGGCACGGACATGGACAAAGCGATGAACGACGCCCAAACCTTGCTGAATCGCATGGCAAACCGTTTGCCTGACGACGCCAGCGCTCCCACGGTGAGACGTTTCGATATGTCCGCCATGCCCATCATGCGGCTGGTGGTGCAGGGCAATTACCCCGCCGATCAACTGCGGCTTTTTGCGGAAAACGAAATACTTCCAAGCGTTCAGCGCATTGACGGCGTGGCCGCCGCCGAGATTACCGGCGGCTCCACCCAAATCGTAAAAGTGGCGGTTTCCCAGAACAGGCTTGCGGCGTTCAACCTCACGTTGAGCGATGTGAGCGCGGCGTTGCGGGGGCAGAGCATCCTTTCTTCGGGCGGCAACCTGCGGCGCGGGGATAGAGAGTACCAACTCCTTACAACACAGGAACTCAAGAGCGCCGATCAGATAAAACGGCTCGTGGTAAAAACCGTATCGGCGCCTTCAGACGGCGGGCGGGCGAACCGTTCCAATGTGGTGCGGCTTGAAGACATCGCCGACGTAAGCGTATCGTACAATGAAGACGCGGCGCGTGTGTCCGTAAACGGGCAAACCGGCGTCTACATACAGGTGACAAGCGAAAGCGACGGCAATCAAGTGCGCGTTGCGCAGGGAGTGCGCGCCGCGCTTGGCGATATAAACGCGGGGTTGCCCCAAGGCATCTCTTTGGGCGTACTTTCCGACAACACCACGCTTATCAGCGCAACGCTTGATCAAGTGTATCAGAACGCCTTTGAGGGAGCCATCCTCGCCATGATCATCATTTTTATATTCCTGCGCAACATAAAAGGGACTATTATAATCGGGCTTTCCATACCCATATCGATCCTTTTGACCCTCATGTTTATGACCGCATTCGGCTTGACGCTCAACCTTCTGACCATGACGGGTCTCATACTTGGACTCGGCATGACCGTGGACGCCTCAATCGTCATTCTTGACAATATCCACAAGTACCGGTTGCGGGGGGCAAAAAGCGAAGTCGCCGCCATTCTCGGCAGCCGCGAGATGCTCAGGGCTATCATCACCTCAACCACGACAACTCTCTGCGTTTTTATCCCGCTTATCATCTGGAAAAACGATCTTGAAGACATGGGGCAGCTTTTCAGCGACCTGATCTTCACGGTGGTGATCTCCCTTATTTGCTCGCTTGCGGTGGCGATTACATTGGTGCCTGCGCTCTGCGGCTCTATCCTGCGCCTTGACACCCGTGTACAGAAGCCGCTACGCTTCAAGTGGCTCCGCGCCATTGACGAAGGGACTGAAAAGGCGTTTGCCGCCATCGACAACGCCTATTCACTCGCCATTGAGTACTGCCTCGATCACCGGTTTTTGACGTTGACGCTGACGCTGGCGATCCTCGTCTTTTCGTTCATGCAGTTCAGCGGAATCGGCATGAACATGTTTATCCGCAGTCGTGTTGACGATACGGCGACATTGAACGTCACCATGCCCCAGGGAACGCCCGTTGACGTCATGGAACGCGCATTGAAAGACATGGAAAAGCTCGTTAAAGAGCATGTAACAAACTACCGGAACATTATCCTCACCGCACGGCGGAACGGCAGCGGCAACATTCAAATAACCCTGCCGCCTCCCGCAGAGCAGACCGACACGCCGAATGACATTATCAGGAAGCTCACGCCGCACTTGAACAATCTGCCGGGCATACAGGCCGCCTTCCGCGCCGGGCGTTCTATGGGCGGCGCATCGGCGATTGACATTACGCTTGCCTCACGAGACGCGGACGAGCTTATGGCCGCCGCCACAGAAATCAGGGATGTCATAGCGCGACATCTGCCTGAGATTGAGAATCCGGCGATCAATATCAACGAGGGCGCGCCCCAACTGCTGATAGAAATCGACCGTGAGCGGACAAACGCGCTGGGTGTGTCTCTGTCCGCCATTGCAAACGAAATCCGCATAGCGGTAGACGGCGCAACGGCGACAACCATCACTCAAGGCGACCGCATCATCAACGTAGATGTGACGCTCAGAGACAGCGACCGCCGGGGCGTACCGAACCTTGACGCGCTTTTCGTGATGAACAGAACGGGAGATCGCATAAGCCTTGCGAATCTCGTCCGCATCACCGAAAGCCGCTCCCTTTCTTCAATCCGCCGCGAAAATCAGGAGCGGGTCGTCCGCGTTTCTGGCGAATTGTCCGGCGGCATTGCCGTGACCGACATGCAGCGGCGGCTTGAGGAGACACTCCTGGAACGCTATGTGCCGCACGAAGGCGTCGCCGTGAGATACGCGGGAGAGGCGCAACAGATACGCGAATATTCGAGCAAATTCTTTTTTATCATAGCGGCGGCTGTCTTCATGGTGTTCGGACTTATGGCAAGCCAGTTTGAATCCTTTGTAGATCCAATCATCATTTTCTTTTCCATTCCACTCCTTTTTATCGGCGTAATATGGATATACAAACTCGGCAACGAAGCCATGTCCGTGTTTTCCGCAGTGGGCATCGTAGCGCTGGTCGGCGTGGTGGTGAACAACGGCATCGTGCTAGTGGACTATACCAACACCTTGCGCTCACGGGGGTACGCTCTGCGCGAAGCCTGCGTTGAGGCGGGGCGCAACCGGTTGCGCCCCATCATGATGACCGGGCTTACCACCATTCTCGGCATGATACCCATAGCCTTCTTCCCCGGACAAGGGGCGGACACCATTCAACCCATTGGCAAAACCTTTGTGGGCGGGATTTCGGTGAGTTTTTTTATGACCCTGCTGGTAACGCCCATCATGTACTCCCTGTTAAACGCGCGAAGCGAAAAGAAGCGGCGCCGGATGCATTGAAGGTGGCTACGCCCAACGACGCAGTGCCGGCGTATAAAAAAACCGCCCAAAAGGGCGGCTCTTTTGCGG
The DNA here is from genome assembly GCA_031279555.1 of Treponema sp. Taxonomy (GTDB): domain Bacteria; phylum Spirochaetota; class Spirochaetia; order Treponematales; family Breznakiellaceae; genus JAIRKH01. Next base: position 30,819 of record JAITIK010000079.1, read on the forward strand.
CCTGACGGCCGCCGGATCGCAACAATTCTTCCGTTTATTGAAGCAATTGAAGCACCGATTGACTGCGCTGATTCGCCTGCGCAAGCATAGCGGTTCCCGATTGGCTGAGTATCTGGTTTTTGGTATACGTAACCATCTCTCGGGCCATGTCGCTGTCGCGGATGCGGGATTCGGAAGCCTGCAAATTCTCCGCGCCGATGTCGATGCCACGAATGGCATGTTCCAGCCTGTTCTGGTATGCGCCAAGATCCGCGCGTTGCTTGCTGATTTTCTTCAATGCCTCGTCTAAGGTTCCGATTGCGTTGTTTGCGGAATCAGCTTCAGCCAATATGACGTTGAAGGAACCGTCGCTCGGGTCGCGGAGGCTAAGTCCGCTAGCAGACACATTGCTGATGAAAATCTGTTCCCGTTGATCCATGTTTGCGCCGATGTGCAACCACATAGAAGCGGTCGCGGTCGCCGTCTGATCTCCCGCGCGCGCAAAACGTCCGGTAAGCATGTTCATACCGTTGAATTGGGCGTGAGATGCAATACGGTCGATTTCGTCGATCAAAGCGGAAACTTCAACCTGAATTTGCTCACGATCTTCTGCGGTATAAACCCCATTGGAAGACTGCACCGCTAATTCACGAAGGCGCTGGAGAATGTCCTGTGTTTCCTGGAGGTAGCCTTCCGTAACCTGAATAAAGGAAATGCCATTTTGGGCATTAAAAGAAGCCATATTCAAGCCGCGGATTTGACTGCGCAGTTTTTCAGAGACAGCAAGACCGGAAGCATCATCACCTGCACGGTTGATGCGCAAGCCGCTTGATAGTTTTTCCATGTTTTTATCCAGTTGCGTCTGGGTAACTTTAAGGGACCTATCAGCGAACATCGCGCTCAAGTTGTGATTGATAATCATAATTCACTCCTTTGGGTATTTAAGACGTCACCGCCCCCACGACGGCATACGCCACGGCATCCTTGCCTAAAATTATTCTTTTATAATTATCGGCGCATTAAAAAAAGGCTTTACTAGGTTCATTCCGAATTCCATCGGAAGCCGCTGAATTCCTGGTGCCTGCCGCGCTTGTGGATTTTTGCGGTACTTTGTACCACAAAAATCCCGATTATCGGGATCCTGCGAACCTTTAGTTCAATGGCAGTTTGCACGGCAGGAAATCGCCGGTTAGCGATTTTTTGGGATTTTATGCGCGAAGCGCGACACACTGCTAGGAACCCGGAATGTTTCCCGTTGAATAGGGGACGGTCCGTATTGGAGAATACGCTCACAATGCAGTCTTGTGGGATAACCTTTGTGCCGCTCATACCCGTATTGCGGGTATTGTTTCGCGTACTCTTCCATTACGCGGTCGCGCGCCTCCTTTGCAAGAATTGACGCGGCCATCACTTGCGGGATGTTGCCGTCCGCCTTTACTTGAGCGCGAACCGGTACGCCGCGACTTGCGGCGCCGTATCCGGCGATGTCAGGCGTGTGCCGTCCGTCAACAACAACCTCGTCAATGAGCCGCCGCTTTTCAACCGGAAGCGCTTCAAAGGCGCGTTTCATGGCGAGCAGGCTCGCTTTCAGTATGTTAAGCGCGTCTATTTCTTCATGAGACGCCCAGCCAATACCGTATATGGCGCCGCCTGCGCTTTCGTAAATCAGCGCTTCGGCAATCCTTCGCTTATTCTTATTGAGTTTTTTAGAGTCATTGAGATATTCAACCGGAAAATCATCGGGCAATATCACTGCGGCGGCGCATACCGGCCCCGCCAAGGGTCCGCGCCCCGCTTCATCAATACCGCATATCATCGCCTTTGCTCCTTCGTACGGCCTTTTAAAAGGTTCCTGTATTCCATCATGGTCTATACTATCCACTATTCAAAAAAAAGACAATGAACTGCCGCAGGGCAGCGTTGCGATGTCTTTGACATTCAAGTTTTATTCTGACAAGGAAACATCTCAAGCCACTTCCCTTCATGTATTTTTTGATATTCCCCTGGTTTCCGCTCCTGATTCTTGAGATACTGTTGCATCGCCTGTTCATCCCCATGTCCGTCCGCGCCCCGCATAACAGCCCCTTGTCCAGAATCATCTTTCTCACTTCCAAGCGTCTTTCCAATGTTTTTCGCGTCGTCACTCTTTATCGTCCACGACATCCGCTCCGGGCTGTACATTGGCGCCGACTGTACAAGAAAATGTGCGCCGCCCCTTTCCGCGCTTCTATCCCAAGTCATATCTCCCGTAGTTCCTTATCGACTTTTTCCGCTATTACCGCCCTCCGATATTTCGCCGGGCGTACTATATGACATATCGGCGCGCTTACATTATGTTCTTTATATAGATGATTTCGCTCATCCTTCCATTATATTCTCACTTCCATTCGCGGCAAGCCGCGCAGTGTTAAACCGTATGGGCTTCGCATAATAAATGTATGTTTTTTCCTAATCCTCAAAAAGTTGCATTTATTTTTAATTTGCCGTACATTCTTTACAGAATGTTATATATATTTCAGGAATATGGGCGCACACGGAACCCGCAATCTCATGAAAACCGACGATCTTTTTTTCTTCTTCCGTCTTTTCTGTATTGTATACTAAACAGTTAGCAAACGCAAGCGAACACATAGCAAAAATCGCGCCAATTTAGCCCAATCTAGCGAAAATTTCTATATTCCTTTTATACACTGGCATCCTCCCGTAAACCCGGAGAAAAGCCGGCGTTTTTTTCCCCTATTTGAAGATTTCCGGGCCACGTTGTGGTCCGGTTGCACTCTGCGGAATACCTGTGTATCCGTACAAATATACTAATCCATGTCCCGCAGGGATACGGATAAACGACAAGGAGTTGATTATGAAACGAACTCTTCCTTTTTTTACGGCGCTTGCAGCGTTAGCCGTGTTCTTCGCCGCATGTGCCAATTCCACCAGCGCGATCCCGCTTCCGTCGGCGTCCTTCACCAGTTGTAGGGGATCGTCGTCGACGCGGAAAGGACGAATATCTCCCTCACTTTTTTTAGCGACATTGAAACGCGGCGGCAAGCGACCCTATCCTGAAACCCAACCTTGCCGGCGCCCTTGATGACCCGGTTTCCGTACTCTTTACACTGAACAGGATGCGCCGGAATATCTCAAAAACAATACCATCAAGCAATTTTCACTGGGCATCCGCAGGCGGCGCCACGCGCCTGTACGTTCTTTTCTTACCACTCTTTTGGCTTAAAACCGTGCGGCGGCTCAAGCAAACGGACATCTTCCCCCATTAATTCAAGAACAAAAAAACCGCTCCGCTCCGCGTATTCCCGTACGTCAGGATTTACCGCCGCCGCCGCTATCGCCCCGAGCAACGTTTTCCCTTTGGCTTCCGCCGGCGGGTATTGATGGATTAACCGCATACGCTTTACATGCTCATCAATCTGATCCGTTTTGTCCAGCCGCCTTTTGATTTCCACCGCCATACATACGGTGGTGTTGGAAAGCAGGATATCTATCTCCCCGCGCAAGCGATTCGTATCGTCATATAGGGGGACACGTCCGAATGTACGTCTGAGGTTATACTGATAAGCGTCAAACTTTTCACCAAGGTGGGGGGCGAAAAGCGTTTCCACCAACTCTCCCATAGACAGATTGAGGCCGCCGACATTGGCTGTCACCCGGTCGACTCTTCTCGCCATTTTGTCGACGGTCTCTGTAAGTCTGTCAATTTTCGCGTCAACTTTGGCCGAGTATTCGGCGGTCTCCGCGAATTTCCTGTCGGTCTCCGTGAAAGCGGCCCAAACTTTCTCAAAACTCAGGGTTTTTCCCCATTCAGCCGCTTCCTGAGCCGTCATTTCTGGCATAAGCATCGCCTCCTATTGCGTTCTATTTTTATTATAACAACAATGGCGGGAAGAGCGCAAGATCACCCGCTCATAAAAAATCCGCCTCGCGCCACAATGAACGGCCCCTGCGTTGACAAGCAATCGGCAACCAGCAGGCGGCGACGAGCAACAGATAACAAAACCTGGCGCCCATTGCCTGTTAAACCGCCTTCATGTTCACATTCGATAAAAATTTACCTACAAAAGACGCCTGTCACAACATCATAAACTTAGAGCCTCAGAAACTGGGTTCTTGGCTGCATTTGTACTTGTTGAAATACTTCCATTTTCCCCCTCCCCTAGTGTTCCGACAAATACAGACAACGGAATAGATATGCGCTATAATAATCAGTTGTATGAGAAAGTCAAAGACCACCGGCATAGCCGGTGGCTTGAGGAAGCCCCCTTAAAGGGGGCAAGCTAAATTACAAGTATTTTCCCTCCTCCAGAATGTCTTGATTGGCGCTCCGCCCTACCCTTA
>JAITIK010000103.1 GCA_031279555.1 Treponema sp.
CATTTCTCATAACGTTCATGGTTGTAGCGAACCTGCGGTTTGCGAACCGCAGGTTCAACGATGTTTCGCCAGATGCGAATAAGGGCTTTGCGTAGCGTCGCTTCCGCTAGAAAGCGCGGTCAAGACTGGCAAAATGCGGGGAGCAACGGCGTGGGAATGTTCCTCCGGCATAGTTTGGACGCGGAATGACCTGGTCGAAAGGAATCTTGTCACCGCCTCAAATATATCCGCCCCTGTTTTGATAAACGGGCCGTCTCCAAATTCCAGACAATCAATGAGGCGGCGGTCTTGAATGCCCGCGTCCACCGGTCTTAACACCACGCCGTTTTGAGTTACAACCAGCGGTTCGCCGCAATTAAAAAAAATAAAAAAACGCTTGACAAGAGAGAAAAAGTGTTGTTTAATGTGTACGTCCACGCTAAGAGTGGACGTACACATTTTTTCAGGAGGAGTATATGAAAGCGTTACAGAAGAAAACGCTCCTTGGATTGGCGGGTCTTTTTGCTCTAACCGTGATTTTTTCCGGTTGTACCAAAAAGAGCGATACTCAGGAAAACATTGGGGGGGGGGGGGGGGGCAAAGCGCCGCCGATAAGGTATCTATCGGCATCGCTATGCCGACCCGCTCGTCACAGCGATGGATTTCGGATGGGGAAAGCGTTAAAGCCGGCATTGAGGCGCTCGGTTATTCCGGCGATCTTCAGTATGGCGATGATGTCATCGAAAATCAGGTCGCGCAGCTCGAAAACATGATCACCAAGGGCGTGAAGGCGCTGGTTATCGCGTCTATTGACGGCGAATCGCTCACTGTGGTTCTGGAAAAGGCTCACGAGGCGGGCATTCCGGTTATCGCCTATGACCGGCTCATCAGGAACAGCCCGTATGTGGATTATTATGTGTCCTTTGACAACTACAAGGTTGGCGAGCAGATGGGTCAAATCCTCATAAAAGGACTCGAACTTGACAGCGCGACGGCGGACAACCCCAGAGTAATTGAAGTGTTCGGCGGTTCGCCGGATGACAACAACGCCTATTTCTTTTACAACGGCGCCATGGATGTACTCAAGCCGTACTTTGACAAGAATGTCCTCGTCATCGGGTCGGGGCAGGAAGGCATGGATAGAGTCGGAACGCTCCGTTGGGACGGCGCGACCGCGCAGGCGCGTATGGACAACCTGCTCTCGGCGTATTATACCGGACGGACCATAGACGGGGTGCTTTCTCCCTATGACGGCATCAGTCTGGGCGTCATTTCTTCCTTAAAAGGAGTCGGATATGGCGGCGCTGGCAAGCCCATGCCCATAGTAGGCGGACAAGACGCGGAGTTGCCTTCCATCAAATCGATCCTCGCGGGCGAACAGTACGCGACCGTTTTCAAAGACACCCGTTCCCTTGCGGCGGCGACCGTGAAAATGCTCCAAGCCATTATGGAAGAACGGCGGCCCGAGGTAAACAATACCACGGATTATGAAAATGGAAGCGTGAAAGACGGCAAGAAATACATTGTCCCCTCCATGCTGCTCCAGTCCACGGCTATTTACAAGGAAAATGTAAAGAGCGTACTGGTGGATGAAACCGCCTATTACAAAGCCTCGGATTTGGGGCTGTAGTTTTTGAGGCGCGGTTTGGAAAGTGGAGAATAGGAGAACGCCGTCTGGCACGGAGTACGATGCGAAAGCTCCCGTTTTTAGAGGCGTCCTTCCTATTCCCTATTTTCGCGCGCTATAAGAGAGGCGCTTTTATGAATGATTCCGCATATTTATTGGAAATGAAAAATATCACCAAGACATTTCCCGGCGTAAAGGCTCTGGACAATGTAAACTTACAGATTAAACAGCGGGAGATACACGCTTTGGTCGGCGAGAACGGAGCGGGAAAATCAACGCTGATGAAAATCTTAAGCGGCGTGCATCCTTACGGGACGTATTCGGGAGACATTGTCTTTAACGGGCAGGTGTGCGCCTTTCCCGATATTCAACACAGCGAGAAAATGGGAATCGCCATTATCCATCAGGAACTGGCGTTAAGCCCCTATCTTTCCATAGCGGAAAATATCTTTTTAGGGCATGAAAAGGCGAAGCGGTTTGTAATCAACTGGGACAAAACCAGAGAAGAAGCGCTGGTCTATATGCGCCGCTTGGGATTGGATGAAAATCCCAATACGCCGGTGAATAAGTTGGGCGTGGGAAAGCGGCAACTCGTTGAAATCGCCAAAGCCCTTGCCAAGGATATCAAGCTGCTGATCCTTGACGAGCCGACGGCCGCGCTTAACGAGAAGGACAGCGAGAACCTCTTGCAGCTTTTACATGAATTAAAAGAGCGGCACGGCATATCGTCGGCGCTTATCACCCATAAGCTGAATGAAGTCGCGGAAATCGCCGACAGCATCACTGTCCTGCGGGACGGCAAAACGATTGAAACCCTTGAGGTTGATAAAAAGACGGGAATTTCCGAGGAACGGATAATAAAAGGAATGGTAGGGCGGGAAATGACCGACCGCTTTCCCAGACGGAACGCGGTTCCGGGCGGCGTGATTTTTGAAGTGAAAAACTGGACGATCTATCATCCTGAAAACCCCGGGCGGAAAATGCTGGATGACGTCAATTTTTACATCCGCGCCGGGGAAGTGGTGGGGCTTGCGGGTCTTATGGGCGCGGGGCGCACCGAGCTTGCCACGAGTCTTTTCGGCAAATTCTATGGGAAAAGCATTTCAGGCCGCATATTTATTGACGGCGCGGAGGTGAGCCTGAACTCCATCCCGAAATCCATTGAACATGGAATCGCCTACGTTACCGAAGACCGCAAAGAGTACGGGCTTGTTTTAATAGAAGACGTCAAACGAAACATCACGCTTGCCAAATTAAAAAAAATTGCGAATAGAAATGTCATTGACGAGAGACGGGAAGTGCAGGAGAGCGAAGGCTTCCGAAAAAAGCTGAACATCAAAACGCCGTCCATCTTGCAGCTTGCGGGCAATCTTTCAGGCGGAAACCAGCAGAAGGTTGTGCTTGCCAAATGGATATTCACGGATCCCCGCATCCTGATTCTCGATGAGCCGACGCGGGGCATTGACGTCGGGGCGAAATACGAAATTTACACTATTATTAATATGCTTGCCGGGGCGGGCATGGCGTGTCTTCTCATTTCTTCGGAAATGCCGGAAATAATCGGCATGAGCGACCGCATCTACGTGATGAGCGAAGGGCGCATTACCGGAGAACTGCCCGGAAGAACCACGACGCAAGAAGAAATAATGGGACATATTATTCAGTCCTAAACGAGGGTATGGTATGAACACTTTACTTGCTATTTTGAAAAAGAATTTCAGACATTACGGCATGATTATCGCCCTTGTGGCGGCGATGATTTTCTTTGGCGTTTTGACCGGCGGGGTGCTTTTTCGTCCGGTGAACCTGACCAATCTCGTGTTGCAAAACAGCTATGTGCTTATCCTGGCGGTTGGCATGATGCTCTGCATTCTTACGGGAAACATCGATCTTTCCGTGGGTTCGGTGGTGGCGTTTGTGGGCGCCATATCCGCGATGATGATGGTAAAAGCGAACATGAATCCTTTTTTGGCCATGTTCATTTCCCTTCTCATCGGAGGTCTTATCGGCGCGTGGCAGGGATTCTGCATCGCCTATTTCCGTATGCCCGCCTTTATCGTAACGCTCGCCGGGATGCTGGCGTTCCGGGGTCTCGCTCAGGTCATCCTGAAAGGGCAGTCCTACGGTCCGTTCCCCAGGGTGTTTCAATCTCTCTCGTCAGGCTATATCGCTGACCCGTTTGGAGGCATAAGACTGGGAAGCGTCAATCTGCACGTTCTTACCTTGATTATCGGAGCGGTGATTTCCGCGCTGATCACGGCGGGACAGATGCGGGAGCGGAAGCGTCAACAGCGGTACAATTTCGATTTGCTGCCCCGCGGCGTATGGATAGCGAAGCTGATCTTTTTGGTCGCGGTGATCATTGCGTTCTCTGTTGTGTTCGCCTTGTATCGCGGCATTCCAAACATCCTCGTCCTTCTGGGATGTTTGATCGTCTTCTACCATTTTGTCACCACCAAAACCGTACAGGGGCGTCACATCTACGCTCTGGGCGGCAACGTGAAAGCCGCGAAACTTTCGGGCATTAAAACGGAGCAGGTGATGTTCTGGGTATATGCGAATATGGGCGTTATCGCGGCGTTGGCGGGCATGGTCTTTGCGGCGCGGCTCAATGTCGCCACCCCCAAAGCGGGACAAAATTTTGAGCTTGACGCTATCGCCGCCTGTTACATCGGCGGCGCATCCACCACCGGCGGCATCGGAACCATCATCGGCGCCATTGTGGGCGGGCTGTTTATGGGCGTCCTTAACAACGGCATGTCGATCCTCGGCGTCAGCATAGACTGGCAACAGGCGATCAAGGGGTTTGTACTCCTTGCTGCGGTGGGCTTCGATCTGTACTCCAAGATGAGAGCCACTGGAGGCGCTTCCCTGCCCAAACGCGGCTTTACTATCTTCGGATTGCGGTTTGATTTAAAAAAAGGCTGATCCCGCGTTTAACGCGCCGCACGTCGCTGTGGCGCCGGAAACAAAGGGTAAAAAAGACGCCTCCCGTTTTGAAGTGAGATATGTGAAACGTCTTGCAAGCGTCGTGTCATCTTGGAAAAGAGATCGGCGAGTCTTGGAAAAGAGATCGGCGAGTCTTGGAAGAGAGATCGGCGAGTCTTGGAAGAGAGATCAGCGAGTCTTGGAAGAGAGATCAGCGAGTCTTGGAAGAGAGATCAGCGAGTCTTGAAAGAGAGATCAGCGAGTCTTGAAAGAGAGATCAGCGAGTCTTGGAAAAGAGATCAGCGAGTCTTGGAAGAGAGAGCAGGGATGCGCGAAAAAACAGCAAGCGATGAAAAAAAATATCAAGCGATTCTAAAAGAGGAGATTTTATGGATGAGAAAGTAAAACAGGCGATTGTTGAGGGAAAAACATCCCTCGGCATTGAGTTCGGTTCCACTCGCATCAAAGCGGCGTTGATCGACGACCGCTATTCGACTGTCGCATCGGGCGTCCATGAGTGGGAAAACCAACTCGCGGGCGGCGTGTGGACGTACGGTCTTGACGATGTATGGAGCGGAATTCAGGACAGCTTCCGCACACTGGCGGATGACGTGCGGAGCAGGTATGGCGTCCCGCTTGCGGCGGTGGGAGCTATCGGCGTTTCCGCCATGATGCACGGATACCTCGCATTCGGCGCCGATGAGCGGCAACTTGTACCGTTCCGTACATGGCGCAACACCATGACGGAACAGGCGGCTCTGGAACTTAGCGGTTTGTTCCAATTCAACATTCCCCAGCGGTGGAGCGCGGCCCATCTGTATCAGGCGATTTTGAACAACGAAGAGCATGTGAAAGACATCTCTTTTATGACCACGCTCGCCGGTTACGCGCATTGGAGGCTGACCGGCGAGAAAGTCATCGGCATAGGCGATGCGTCCGGCATATTCCCCATTGACAGCGCGGCGAACGCCTATAACCGGCGGATGCTGGAACAGTTCAACGCGCTCGTCGGCGGCAGGGGATTTGGATGGAAACTTGAAGATATTCTGCCCCGCGTCTTAAACGCCGGCGAGAACGCCGGATGCCTCACTGAAGAAGGCACGAAACTGCTCGATCCGTCCGGCGTTCTGAAAGCCGGCGTTCCGTTCTGCCCGCCGGAGGGAGACGCCGGAACAGGCATGGCCGCCACAAACAGCGTAGCCGAACGCACCGGCAATGTTTCCGCCGGGACTTCGATATTCGCAATGATTGTACTGGAAAAAGAACTGTCGAAGGCGCGGGCGGAAATAGACATGGTTGCGACGCCCGCCGGAAAGCCGGCGGCAATGGTACACTGCAACAACTGCACGTCCGACCTTGACGCATGGATACATCTGTTCAGGGAAGTGACAGAGCTTTTCGGCGCGACGATAGACAAGCCAGCTTTTTACGACGCGCTATATTACAAGGCGTTGGAAGGCGACGGGGATTGCGGCGGCCTGCTCTCATACAACTACTATGGCGGCGAGCCTATTACGGGTTTGGAACAGGGACGCCCCTTGTTCGCGCGTACGCCGGACGCCAGCTTCACGCTGGCGAACTTCATGCGCGCCCTTTTGTTTTCCACGATGGGTACGCTGAAACTTGGCATGAATATTCTCACCGGCGCGGAAGGCGTCCGGCTTGACCGGCTTGTAGGACACGGCGGCTTGTTCAAAACAAAAGGCGTGGGGCAGCGGCTCATGGCGGCGGCGCTGAATGTCCCTGTCGCGGTGATGGATTCGGCGGGTGAAGGCGGCGCATGGGGCGCCGCGCTCCTTGCGGCGTATATGCGGCTCAAGCGGGAAGGAGAGACGCTGGAAACGTTTCTTGCGGACAAAGTGTTCGCCGGAAACGCGGGCGTCTGTGTGGAGCCGGACGCTCAAGACGTAAAGGGCTTTGAAATAGCCATGGAACGCTATGCCAAAGGGCTTGCCATCGAAAAAGCCGCAGTGAAACATTTTTGAAGCGCATTTTTTAGAAGCCCGTCTTTAAAAGAGTGTATTCCAGGAGAGATATTTTTGAAGCGTATTAAAAAATCCTAGAAGAGACGCTAAAGGACATATCTAAAGAGCGGCTCTTTAGAGCGGACTAAAAGGCGCTGAATCACGGCGCGGCGCATAGCGTTGCGCATGGCTTCGCGTTTTTGAAAGATTTTTTGCAATGAACATTCCGCCATTGGCGCGGACTAAAACATCAGGAGGTGTTTAGTATGATTGATCTAAAAAAATACGAGTTCTGGTTTATTGTGGGAAGCCAGGATCTCTATGGAGAAGAAACGTTGCGACAGGTCGAGGCGGACGCCCGGATCATGGCTGACGAACTCGCCAAAGACCCGTCGCTGCCCGGGACGTTGGTACTGAAACCTATTGCGGCGACCCCGTCCGTCATTCGAAAATTGTTCGCCGAGGCGAACGCGGCGGCGAATTGCGCGGGCGTCATTACATGGATGCACACGTTTTCGCCATCAAAAATGTGGATACAGGGGATTGCGGCAAATCGAAAACCCTTGCTCCACCTGCACACCCAGTTTAACCGCGACATTCCCTGGGATTCAATAGACATGGATTTTATGAATCTCAACCAATCCGCGCATGGGGATCGGGAACATGGCTATATCTTTACGCGGATGCGCGCGCCGCGGAAAGTCGTCGCCGGTTTTTGGCGGGACAGCGAAGTCCGGCGGCGTATCGGCGTGTGGATGCGAGCCGCGGCGTCGCGGAGCGATGGCATTGAATCGCCGGTTATGCGTTTCGGCGACAACATGCGGGAAGTCGCTGTTACGGAAGGCGACAAGGTGGAAGCCCAGATACAATTCGGCTGGCAGGTGAACACCTGGGGCATAGGCGATCTCGCGGCCCGTTACAGGGAGGCGAGCGACGCGGATGCGGAAAATCTTGTCAGGGAATACGAAGGCGCGTACGAATTCGCGCCGGAACTCACATCGCCCGGAAATGAGCGGAACGCCGTGCTGGAACAGGCGAAAATAGAGATCGCTCTCAAAACGATGCTCAAATCCGAAGGAGCCGGCGCCTTCACCACGACGTTTCAGGATTTGCACGGGCTTCCCCAACTTCCCGGTCTTGCCGCGCAGCGCCTTATGGCGCAAGGCTATGGCTTCGGCGCGGAAGGCGACTGGAAGCAGTCCATGTTGCTCCGCTCCGCCAAGGTGATGGCTGAAGGGTTGCCCGGAGGCGTTTCTTTTATGGAAGATTACACGTATCACTTTGAGCCGGGCAAAGAAGCGGCGTTGGGAGCGCACATGCTCGAAGTCTGCCCCTCCATTGCCGGCGGGAAGCCCCGCGTTGAGGTGCATCCGCTCGGCATAGGCGGCAAAGCCGCTCCGGCCCGTCTGGTTTTTGACGCGGCTCCCGGAGAAGCGGCGCTGGCTACGCTGATCGATGTGGGAAACCGTTTCCGCATGATCGTGAACGAAATCAACGCCATTACCATTGAGAACGCCATGCCCCGTCTTCCGGTGGCGCGGGCGTTATGGCGACCCTATCCCTCGTTGCGAGAAGCCGCGGAGTCGTGGATACTCGCCGGAGGAACCCATCATTCGGTGTATGCGTCCGCGCTGACTACGGAGCATTTCCGTGACTGGGCTGAAATGATGGGCATTGAATGCGTGGTTATTGACAAGAACACAACGCCGTCCCGTCTGCGGGATGAATTGCGCTGGAGCGAATCTTATTGGACGCGCTATGGACGCTTATAAAACATTGCGGGAAGAGGCGTGGGAAGCGAATCTGGAAATTCCCCGGCGCAATCTGGCGATATACACGTGGGGCAATGCCTCGGCGTTTGACCGGGAGCGGGGGGTTTTCGCCATAAAGCCCTCCGGCGTGGCCTACGACGAATTGACGCCGGAATCAATGGTTGTCGTTGACATGGACGGGGCGGTGGCGGACGGTTCCCTGCGCCCTTCATCGGATATGGAGACGCATCGCGTGCTGTACCGTGATTTTCCATGCGCGGGCGGCGTCACTCACACCCATTCGCCGTATGCGGTCGCATGGGCGCAGGCGCGGCGGCCTGTTCCTGTATTCGGCACGACCCACGCGGATCACGGCGCCGAGGCTATTCCCTGTACGGCGGTGATGGACGCTGACGCTGTGCGGAACAATTACGAAATGGAAACCGGCCTCCTTATCGTCAGAACGTTCCGTGAGCAGAACAAAGACCCCTCTCTGATGCCGATGATTCTGGCCGCTGGACATGGACCGTTCGCCTGGGGGAAGAGCGCCTCCGATTCGGTGTATCACGCGGCGGCGCTGGAGGAAATCTGCAAGATGGCGACGCTTACCTTGAATGTGAATCCGCGCGCGGAGCCGCTTCCAGAGCATCTCATTAAGAAGCATTGGGAGCGCAAACACGGCGCGAATGCGTATTACGGGCAAAAGAAAGGGTGACGGCGCGGCGGACAATCGCGGCTGAAAACCGGCGCCGGCGGCATAACCGGCTGAATCCGGCGGGAAAGAAGCGGGCGTTCTTTACAGAGTCCGCTCCAAAAGCGCCGCCTTATAGGGCGCGTTTTGGACCAGCCCCGCTTGGTTTTTATATACACGCCAGCTATTACGCGACCCGATCCGCCAAGCGGCAAAGTGTATACGGGGCTGTTATGCGCATTGGGGACATTTAAGGAACTTCTGAAAACTCAACTGGAGTTTCCAGAAGTTCCCATTATTACATAATACATATATCCCTTCTTTCTATAACCTAAAATATTTTGTATGCTAAAAAACCATAAATTCAACAAGAAATATAAGTCCAATTATAAAAACTCTGATAATAGACCGGTTTAATAACGCCTTAAACCCGTGTCTCAAAATTTATGACGCCGCAAAGCAAAGCCATTCTAAAAAACGCCGGTTACGGCAATGTACCCGGTAAGGATATGATATACATCTAGATGTTTTTATCCTGCCGTTGATATGTTCAATGACGACACGCCCGCGCGAAAGCCTCTTGTTATACGCCTTTTCTTGTTTGGCCAGTTGACGGCTCTTGCTTGGCTTCATCGGAATGAAACTGTTTGAATGGCATTGGTTTATCCCCAGGCGCCCAGGCTCCGCATCAAGCGGGATTGAATTGCCGGCGCCTTTTCCACCGGCGTCTTTATACGCCTTGAAATCATGCTCGCCGCCTGGCTTCCTGTACGCCGATGATTTGCGGAGCGTTCCGCCCGGCTGTCGCTCGCATTTTCAGCGTATGCCGTTTTTCCCCAAACAGCAGTCTTCCTGGTTCTCTTCAGGGCGGTTTACCGGGCTTTCGGCGGCATCCGCCACAACGCGCTGAATTGAGTCCGATTTTCTCTTGAGCTTTTTTTCCGGGCGGGGCGAATGCCCGTCTCCCGCCAGCGTCTCTTCCGCCCATTGGACGGACAGGCAAACCGCGCCTTTCGTCCGATACTCCGCAGGCGTTTTAGGGTGATGTACAGTTTGCCTTCGACCGTCAGTTTGGGCGGCTTGCCGCCTTTCGGCGCAAAGCATCGTATTCTCTTTTGAGAGTCGGCGGCATTTTTTCACATGCATCGGGTTTCACCCCGTACAACCGCTTAAAAAGAACCGGTTTGGCATCCCACTGTCAACAAGTTAAGGGATAGGCACCCTCCCAAAGTCGTGAGAAACCGGAAACGGGAGGGTATTATGGGAAAAAGCGGGCTATGAAAGCCGCTCAAAGAAACGGATGCGGGGTT
>JAITIK010000117.1 GCA_031279555.1 Treponema sp.
AGCCATCGGCATAACGCTGACCCCTTCCGCCATGATGACGCCGGAAGCATCGGTCTGCGGCATGTACATCGCCCATCCGGGCGCGTATTACTTCAACGCCGGGTGAAAACCGCAAAAAAGTCTGTTATACGCAATACGGGCTAAAGGTTTTTGAATATTGAATAAAATATTGACATGCTAAAAAAATCGGAATAAAATAAATATAAGAGGGAAAAAAGGATATTTTTTACGGCGGATACACATTTTAATCAAATATTATAAAGCGCGCCTCTGGAAACTCTTTAAAAACATAAAAACCCATGATAAAATTAACATATGAAACGACGCGGATTTTTGACGAAAACGGCCGGCTCAAAGCGATGGCAATCCCGGCGGCCCCTCGAACGGCTCGACGCCCGCATGGATTGGAGCAATTCCGGGAAATTTCAACAGGGCCGCTTCAAAAAGAACCGAAAGGGTATTGGATTCATTGCTTTAAGTCAAAAGAAGTCAAGGAACAGTTAAAGGAACTAGCAGTTTGTCGCGCTTCGCGCATAAAATCCCCAAAAATTGCCCAGTTAGGCGATTTCTTGCCGCGCAAACTGCCGTCGAACCAAAGGTTCGCAGGATCCCGATAATCGTGGTTTTTGCGGTACAAAATGGCGCAAAAATCCACAAGCGCGACAGGCTCCTAGTTTTCCGGCTCTCATATATAGCCGGACTGTTAAATTCATATAATTCACTATAGTATAACGAATTATATATTCTTAGCCATTCCTTCTGAGTAAACGCCTATGCCCTGTCGTTCCTCTCCGCCCCCATTTGGGCGGCGTGAAACCTATGTTTTTTTTTCTTTAAATAAAATAGCGCCGCTAAACCGTTTTACAGCCGGACGTCTAACGCCTGCGCTTTTCCCGTATCACCTCCCACTGGCTGACAAGCATGCCGGCAAGCATAAGCGCAAAACCGGGGAGCGTCCAGCGTTGCAACTGTTCGTGAAGGATGAGAATGCCGCCTAACGCCGCGAAACTTCCCTCAAGGCAGAGGATGATCGTGGCGTGCGCGGGCGGAGCGTCTTTCTGAGCTACGACTTGCAACGTATAGGCGACGCCGACCGAAAGAAAGCCGCCGTAGAAAATGGGTATGAGTATGTTGAACAGGGACTGCATGTCCGCCCGCGCCGCCGCGTTTCCAATATCCGCTATGAGGACAGGGAGGATTTTCCAGGTGAACGCCTCCTTTTCGAGCAAGTCCGGCAACATCCGCGCCATAACGCCGTTCAAGCGCGGCTCAAGCGCGAAAGTGAAGATCAGGCAGAGAAAGCCGCATACGGTGAATTGTCCTACGGAAAGCCGCACCGGATCGTTCCGCCGCACAAAGCGGTCTATCAAAAGCACATGAACCGCCCAGAAGAATACGCTGGCGAGCGTGATGACATCGCCTATGTTTACGGAGTCAAGGCTTGCCGCGCTGATGAGGTACATGCCCGGCAAAGTGAGAAAAGCCCCTATCCATGTAAAAATGCCGGTCTTTCGCCCCAAAAAAACGCCCAGAATGGGGACAAGCGCCACGTACAGCCCCGTAATAAAACCCGCGTTGCCCGCTGTGGTAAACATGACGCCGATCTGCTGGATCGTAACCGCAAAAAAAAGAACCGTTCCGGCAATAAGACATGAACGGATGTATGCCCCAGACATATTGATGTGATCTTCAACTCCGTTGCGCCTGCGAAAAAAGAGAATGGGCGACAGGGAAAGGCTTCCCAGTAAAAACCGCACTCCGTTAAACGTAAATGGACCCACGTAGCGCATGCCCGATCTCTGGGCTACAAACCCGAAACCCCACAGAAACGCGGTGAGCAATAGGAGCAGGTCAGAGCGGAACGCTTTCTTGTTCATGGCGGAGACTGTAGCACAAAAACAAGAAAATGGGAAGCAATCTGAAAGCGGAAAAAGCATGCCCAACGCGGTTGTAACCTTGTCATAAAGCCCGAATTGTTTTATACTCTCCTTCAGAATTATGAGAATGCTATCATGGAATGTAAACGGCATTCGCGCCGTTGAGAAAAAAGGGTTTTTGCAATGGCTTCACAATGAATCGCCGGACATGCTCTGTTTGCAAGAGACCAAGGCGGATCCCGGGCAGTTGTCAGAAAAACTGCTCAATCCGGTTGACAATACGGGATACCCTTATTTCACGTATTGGGCGAGCGCGAAAAAAAAGGGGTATTCCGGCACGGCGATCTTCAGCAGAATTGAGCCGCTTGCCATACAAACATTAGGGTTACGCGAATTTGACGATGAAGGCAGGGTTTTGCAAGCCGATTATCCGGATTTTTCCCTGATTTGCGCCTATTTCCCCAACGCCCAGGAGGGAGGAGCGCGTCTTCCATATAAACTCGCGTTTTGCGCAGCCATGCTCAAGCATTGCGACGCGCTCGTTGAACAGGGGCGGCACATCGTGCTGTGCGGGGACTACAACATCGCCCACGAATACATCGATCTTGCCCGCCCTGCGGAAAACGAGGGCAACTCTGGCTTCTTGCCGGAAGAACGCGCGTGGATGGATACGTGGCTTGCATCCGGTTACATTGACGTCTTCCGGCATTTTCACCCGGGCGAGTCCGGCCATTACAGTTGGTGGACGTACCGCGGCGGCGCGCGCGAACGCAATGTCGGGTGGCGCATAGATTACCACTGCGTCGACAGGGGCTTCCTGCCCCGGGTGGAAAAATCCGTCATACGAAGCGATGTGTTTGGATCGGATCATTGTCCGGTCGAAATTCATCTCAAGGAAACCTCATAGGGCAAGAAAATCTCTGAAAACCGGCTTTCAGAGCGTCCTTCAAATACGTTCTATAATAAAGGAGTGTCTGATGCGTTTAAAATACAATTCGCCTGTAGTTCTGACGTTTGCTTTTATATGCGCGGGAGTGTTGCTTGCAAATCAATTTTTGTCTCCCAATCTCATCGCCACTTGGTTTACGGTACCCGGACACGGGGCTTTTTCCTTTCCAAGAAACATCGCCAACCTTTTTACCCATGTAATTGGTCACGCGGACTGGTCTCATTTAATCGGCAATTTCTCGATCATTCTTCTGGTTGGCCCCATGCTTGAAGAAAGCCATGGTTCGCCGGACATCCTTTTTATGATGGCCATTACGGCGCTTGCGACAGGACTGCTCAACGTGATTTTCTTCCCGACCGGCTTGCTCGGCGCATCAGGCGTTGTTTTTATGATGATCCTCCTCGCCTCCTTTACCAATATCCAGAAAGGCGAAATTCCCCTCACATTTATTCTGGTGCTGATTCTCTATCTGGGGGAACAAATCGTGCAGATATTTCAAAAGGATTCGATCTCGCAATTCGCCCACATAGTCGGAGGCTTTTTGGGGAGCCTGTTCGGATTTCTCAATCGCCCTGAAACACGACGATGACCAGACACGAACTTTTGCGGAAGATAACCGCCTTCCCTATTGTCGCATCGGGTTTGGCGGAAGATCTTTTGGCGGGCGGCTTCCGCTCCGTGTTTCGGGGGCAGGGCATAGAAGCTGACGAGGTTCGGCGGTACGAGGCGGGGGATGACGTCCGTTCCATCGACTGGAATGTAAGCGCGCGGTTCGGCACGCCCTATGTAAAAATGTACCGCGAAGAAAGAGAACTTTCGGTTTTCATCGCGCTTGATTGTTCCGCCTCCATGCAATGCGGAAGCGTGATGAAGAGATCGGAACAAGCCGTTTTAGCAGCGGCTTTGCTTGCGTTTTCCTCTGAACGTTCCGGGCAGCGTCTTGGCTCCGTGTTTTTCGACAAGGGCATCTCCAAAATGTTTCCGGCTGGCAAAGGCAGGCCGCATACGCTTGCCGTCATCACCGGCGCGTTGCGAGAGTGCGGCATTGACGCGGGACCGGATGTGAACTACGGTAATATGCTGGCAAGAAAGAGGGAAAAAACAAATAGCGAGGAATGGGGCAGCAATCTGGTCGCCGCGCTGGTCGGATTGGAGCGTATGCTGAAACGGCGCAGCCTCACCTTTATTATATCCGATTTCTTTTGCATGAACTGGGAGCAGGAACTAGGCAGACTCTGCCGGAAACATGATGTCGTTGCCATAAGGATAACGGATCCGCTTGACGCGATTCTTTATAATGCGGGGCTTGTCGTCATGGAAGACCCTGAAACAGGCGCTACAATCCATGCGCCGACCGCGTTCGCCTCCTTCCGCGCCGCGTGGGAGAACTGGCACAGAGAGCGCGGCGACGCATGGAAAGCGATCACGAGACGCGCCGGCGCAACGCCTTTTGAGCTTTCCACTAACGAAGATGTGGCCGCCTCTTTCATTCGCTTTTTCAAAAGCAGGAGGCGGTGATGGATACGGCGTGTTTCACGTATCCCGCGTGTTCCGGTGTAAAAAAACGGAATGGGAAAAACAGATTTCCGCTCCACGCGTTTTTTTTTCTGTTTCCGCCCCTTGTTCATGCCGCCGACACGCCCTATCTCATTCCTCAGACCGTGTTTGTGGGAGACAGGGCGACGCTGGTCGCGCCTCTGGGAACGGCGGACGCGGATTTTCAGCCAAAATCCATTGACACGCCGGAAACGCCCGATGATCTTGTGTTGCATACAATAACTCTTGAGCGCAAGGGGGAGAACGTTCAGCTTGTCGTCGAATTTACCGCGTATACACCCGGAGAAATTGTGTTTCCGGTGATACGGGCGCCGGGATTTCCAGACTTCACCGGACTGAAGGTTGCGGTCGCTTCCATATTGGAGCCGTCTTCCATGACGCTCTCCGCGCCGGCCCCGCCGCTCTTAGCGCCGGGGACTACAAGCCTCATATACGGAAGCGTCGCCATAGTCATTTTGCTTCTGATTTTCGGCATTGGGCAGCGGCTTTTTTGGACGAACCATTTTGTAAACGTGCGGCAAAGACTTTTTCGGGGCTACCTTGTCATCTGCATGAAGATTTTTATCGCAAAGTTGCGGAAACAACTGGAAAAAGAGGACGCGGCGCGCGGCGCGGCGCTTGACCTCCTTTCCGCGCAAGTCAGGCGGTTTTTGACCCGTTTTACCGGCATTGACTGCCTCGCCATGAGCGCCGCGGAATTCGCCTGCCTGGAGCATGGAACGCCCCTGTCCATCATGTTCCGCAGGTGGGATACATTGCGTTTCAATGTGGAAAGCGTCTCGCAAACAGACATAATCAACGCGCTTGACGATGCGTACAATTATATTACTACTCTGGATAAAACGGCGCCGGGAGAAAGACATGGCGTTTGAGTATCCTCTCTTCGTTGCCGCGGGAATTCTCGTCCTTATTGCGGCTCCGTTTCTTTCCCGCCTGATAAAAGACGCGCTCGTTATAGACGTACCGCTTGGACCTCCGGGCGGTACGCCGTTCAAGCCTCCGTACAGCTTTTCATTGCTTATGAAAGCGCTCCGCGCCGCCGAACGCATCGGCGTACTGTCACTTTTCATTGCGGCGGCGGGTCCCCTCCTTCTGTCCTCCCAAACCGCGTGGCTT
Organism: Treponema sp.; assembly: GCA_031279555.1. GTDB lineage: Bacteria > Spirochaetota > Spirochaetia > Treponematales > Breznakiellaceae > JAIRKH01. The sequence continues at coordinate 5,500 of JAITIK010000117.1, forward strand.
TCGCGGGGCGCGGATATTATTTTTGTGTTTGACATAAGCCCCAGCATGGCGTGTCTCGACATGAACAACAGAAGCCGTTTTGACGCGAGCAGAGCCATGGTGCGCGATTTTGCGGAACGGCGCCCTGCGGACAACATAGGGCTGGTGGCGGTGGGCAAAGACGCAAGCCTCCTCGTGCCGCCGACCGTTGACCGTGAGGCGCTTTTCTCCCGCCTCGACGCCTTGAGACTCGGCGAACTGGGAGACGGCACCGCGCTGGGGTTAGGGCTTGCCATTGCGAGCTTGCACATCAGCGGTTCAACCGCCGTCAAAAAAGCGGTTGCGCTCATTACGGACGGCGAAAACAACGCCGGTTCAATACACCCCGTGACCGCCGCAGGCATTTTTCCCAAACTTGGGGTTAATTTTTGGGTCATCGCCGTCGGATCAAGCGGAGAAATTCCCATTGATTATATCGATCCTTTTACAAAGATGCGAAGAACCGGTTTTTTTGAATCCCGTTTCGATCCTGAAAAGCTGAAACAAATCGCAAGCCGGGGGAATGGAACCTATATCGGAGCGCCGTCTGCGGATATGTTCGCCGAAGCGTTCGCCCTGTTCGACCAGCGGGAGTTGAGCGTCCAACGATCCGGCGCCATAACCAAAACCGAGCCGGTACATTCGGCGTTTGTCATAGCGGCGCTTTTTCTCATAGTAGCGGCGCGCTTTATCCGGCGGTACATCGCGGGGATTTTTCTATGATATTTGACGCGCCCGTTATTCTCGCCGGTTTTATCATCCTCATCCCCCTCGCCATTCTTGAGGCGATCCACTACCATAAACGCGGAAAAATACTCAAGCTCCTGAACCTCCTGCAAAAAGAACATAAGACGCGATTTGTACTTTCCGCTGTTTTTTTCGCGCTTTTTCTCTGCTGCGTCATCATCGCGCTCGCCGGCCCGCGCTGGGGATCGAGATCGCTTGTAGAATACAAGCGCGGAGTTGATGTGGTGTTCGCCTTTGACGTGTCAAGAAGCATGGAGGTCGCCGATGTTGAACCGTCCCGGCTCGGACGGGCGGTTTCCGTTGCGCGAGAAGCCGTCACGCTCATGGGAAACACGCGCATCGGAGCGGTTTTCGGCAAGGGCAGGGGCGTTCTGGCGCTACCCCTTACATGGGACATCAACGCCGTACTTATATTTCTCGACAGCCTCTTGACCGGCATCCAAACCGGAACAGGCACTAACCTCGAAAGCCTCATTGACACGTCAAGCAGGGCGTTCCTCTCTTCCTTTCCGGCGAAACGTCTTATCGCGCTTTTCTCAGACGGCGAATCCCTCTCCGGCTCGCTTCAAGCCGCAGTGGACAGGGCGCGGCTTGGAGGCGCCAGCGTGGTCGCCCTGGGTTTCGGTACAGAGGAAGGCGGCGTCGTTCCTCCAAAAATCACCTTTAACCGCGAAACCGGCGAACTCGCAGCGGAGCGGGAAGCGATTGTCAGCGCCCGCGACACGGACTCTCTGCGGAACGCCGCAGAACGCTCAGGGGGCGTTTTTATTGACGGCAACGCCCCTGACGCCGCGTATACGCTTGCCGGCTATATCAAATCTCTGGCTCCTGAAACCGGCGTCAGCAGTTACAAAATAGAAGCCGCGCCCCGCTGGTGGATTTTTATTCTGGCGGCGCTTGTGTTTCTGCTTTTATCAAAACTCGTGGAAAAGAAGATGCGCCGGTCGGCGCCCCCAAACTGACACGCGGCGAGGCCTCTCAGCCGCCGGGTTGCGTTCGCCGCTTAACCGGCTTGCAAACTGTCCGCTTGATATGTGGCATATATCGTCTATAGGTTGCTCTATACTAGCAGTTTGTCGCGCTTCGCGCATAAAATTCCAAGAAATCGCCGGTTAGGCGATTTCTTGCCGCGCAAACTGCCATCGAACCAAAGGTTCGCAGGATACCAATAATCGGGATTTTTGGGGTATAAAGTACCGCAAAAATCCACAAGCGCGACAGGATGCTAGTGATTGAGCGTGAAAACAGCCTCACTTTGCTGAGATTGCCAAAACCCGCAATCATACTATCATTGGCTGGCTTTTAATGGCGCATGACACCGGCGCAACTGCGTTACGCGCATAGTTTTTTCTTGCCAACCACTCCCATTTTTTGTATCTTTTTTATTATGAATTACGATAAACTTACCATTAAAGCGCAAGACGCGCTCAACGAGGCGTCTGTCATCGCCCAGAAAGGGGATCATGCGCAGATTGAGATTGAGCATATTCTGCTCGCGTTGCTCACCCAGGAGGGCGGCGTCGCCGCGCCTATCGTCGAACGGATCGGGGCTGATGTCCAACAGCTTATCGCTGGCGCGGGCGATCTTGTTGAGAAAAGCCCGAAAATATACGGAGAAGCCGCCCAATTGTACCTTTCGTCAGCGGCCGGAAAAGTTATGGCGAAAGCGGAGTCCGAGGCGGACGCGCTCAAAGACGAGTTCGTGTCAACCGAGCATCTGCTGCTCGCCATAAGCGCAAGCGGCTCCAAGGCGGGCGAGCTTCTAGTACGCGCCGGCGTTACTAAAAACGCCATCCTTGAGGCGTTGAAAGCGGTGCGCGGCAATACCCGCGTTACGGATCAAAGCCCGGAAGACAAGTATCAGGCGCTTGATAGGTACTGCCGCGATCTGACCGCGCTTGCGCGTCAGGAAAAGCTCGATCCGGTTATCGGGCGGGACGAGGAGATTCGGCGCGTGATGCAGGTGCTTTCGCGGCGCACCAAAAACAATCCGGTGCTTATCGGGGAGCCGGGCGTGGGAAAAACGGCCATTGCGGAAGGGCTTGCGCGGCGCATAGTCGCGGGCGATGTACCGGAAGGTCTGAAAGGCAAGAAACTGCTGGCGCTGGATCTGGGTGCGCTGGTCGCGGGCGCAAAATTCCGGGGCGAATTTGAGGAGCGGCTCAAAGCCGTGATCCACGAAGTGCAAGCTTCGGAGGGCAAGATCATCCTGTTTATTGACGAACTGCATACGCTTGTGGGCGCCGGCGCCGCAGAAGGGGCGACCGACGCCTCCAATCTGCTGAAACCCGCGCTTGCCCGCGGAGAACTGCGCTGTATTGGCGCGACCACTCTTGACGAGTACCGCAAGTACATTGAGAAGGACGCCGCTCTTGAGCGCAGATTCCAACAGGTTTACACGGCGGAGCCTTCGGTTGGGGATACGGTCGCCATCCTTCGCGGCCTCAAAGAGCGGTACGAGGTGCACCACGGCGTACGCATCAGGGACGAAGCCCTCGTCGCGGCGGCGACTCTGTCCGACCGGTACATCACAAGCCGCTTTCTGCCGGATAAGGCCATTGATCTTGTTGATGAAGCCGCCTCGCGTCTCAAAATGGAACTGGACAGTCGCCCCACTGAACTCGACAAACTTGAGCGCAAACTGTTGCAACTCTCCATAGAAGAGCAGGCGCTTTCGCGGGAAACGGATGCGACTTCCGCCCAACGCCTCTTGAAACTGGAAAAAGAGTTGGGGGACATCACTGCGGAACGAGACGCCATGAAAGCCCGTTGGGAAAGCGAGAAGAGTAATGTCCAGCAGGTGCGGGATTTGAAGCGGCAGATCGAGGAACTCAAAGGGGAAGAAGCCCAGCAGGAGCGGAACGGCAATTTGAACCGCGCCGCTGAAATCAAGTACGGCATGATACCGGAGGCTCAAAAGAAACTCGCCGCCTTGACCGGGCAAATGGAGGCGCGGCAGGGTGACGAAAATGAAAAGAATCGCGCATTCCTCCGCGAGGAGGTGATTGAAGAAGATATAGCCGCCGTTGTGTCGTCATGGACGGGCATACCCGTGTCGAAAATGCTTTCAGGAGAATTGCAGAAGTATCTGGAACTGGAATGGGTGCTGAGCCGGCGGGTCGTGGGGCAGGAGGATGCGGTGATCGCGGTCGCGGACGCTATACGGCGGAACAAAGCCGGGCTTTCGGACACCAACCGCCCGCTCGGTTCCTTTCTGTTTCTGGGACCCACAGGCGTGGGCAAAACCGAGCTTGCCAAAACATTGGCGGACTTCCTGTTCAACGACGAGAAGGCGCTCACCCGCATCGACATGAGCGAATACGGCGAAAAGCACTCGGTGAGCCGTCTTATCGGCGCGCCGCCCGGGTATGTCGGCTACGATCAGGGCGGGCAGTTGACCGAGGCCATACGCCGCCGCCCCTACAGCGTGGCGCTTTTTGACGAGATTGAAAAAGCCCACCCGGAAGTGTTCAACGTGTTCCTGCAAATTCTGGACGACGGGCGGCTTACCGATGGTCAAGGACGGGTGGTTGACTTCAAAAATGTGATCATCATTATGACGAGCAATCTCGGCTCGGATGTCATTCTGGATGCGAAGAATTCTGCGGGACTTAGAGACGCGCTTATGGAACTGTTGAAGCAGCGCTTCAAACCTGAATTTCTCAATCGCATTGACGAGACCGTTGTGTTCAACCGGCTTGGAATGAACGAAATCACGAAAATCGTGGACATACAGCTTAACCGGCTTGCAAATCGCCTGCTTGAGCGAAAGATCGCGCTGAACCTCACGCCGGCCGCAAAGACGTTCCTTGCGGATCGCGGTTTCGATCCCCTGTTCGGGGCGCGTCCCCTGAAGCGGACGATCCAGAGCGAGCTTGAAAATCCGCTCGCCAAGGCGATCATCGCGGGCGGCGTCAAAGAAGGCGACACGGTGCTGGTGGATGCGCCGGCTGATAAAACGCCGGAAACAGCGGGGCTGTCCGCCGGGCTGGTTTTTAAGAAACAGGTGTTGGCGTAGCGGGAATATGACGGCGGATGCGCGGAGTGCTGACACGCCCAGGCCCGCTGTCATGCCTCCGTCCCTCAAGACGCGCCCGTTCTTTTGCACGTCCGGCGTGTTTTATAAAAAAGCGAAAAATAGCGGTGATTATTAATTGTCACTTGCCAACAATACGATGTATACTTCTCTTTAAAGTTTAATCGCGTTTCAAAACACTGTGTTTTGGCGCGAGTCGCTTCTGAAAGAAGATGTTCAATATCATAAAAAGGGCGCGAATTGCGCGTCAGGCGATGCGTTAGGCGATATATAATGAAAGACCAAATGTTTTGCATGTTTGCATTATAAAAAGGTATAGAAGCCTTATAACAGCTTTGCCCCGCGTAAGCTATGACAAAACATCCTTGTCAAGCGGCGTTTCTTTCACAGTCCGTTTGCATCACAGCGTTCAGCTTGTCCGGGCGTATGCTTTCTGTATCCCGCGTTCGCTCCCATTTGCCAGAAAGCGTTTCTGTCCCATTGGAAATGTCTCGCTCTTTGTGAGCGGACTTGGCGATCTGCGGCTCCCTCTTCACGACGCAACCCTCACGCCCGTTTTTTTGTCTTCAACCTTCACAACCTGCGGCGTATTTACATGCGCCGGAGACAGGCGTGGAAAAACGATGCGCTTCCAGACTGCGCAGACAATAAAAATAAATCGCAAACAGCCGAATCGTGGACTCGCGGCGGGCGCCGTTCTTTTTTATATAGAGAAGGCTTCGCCGCGGCCTGCGAACTCATCTACTATCTGGCCGCGGACGCCTGCAAGATCAAAACCCCGGTCTTCAACCTCAGCATCCGGCTTCCGGGCGAGCGCGAGGGCGCGGAGACTCGTCTGCCCGAAAGCGCGCGTCCGGAAGCCCGCATCAGGGAGCGGGCGCGAGTCGAGTTTGACGGCGCCGGTCAGCGGGACGGCATCATAGCCGCAACCGTGGACGAGCGTACCGGACAGGCTGACGAGGCGATGACTATCGGCAACCTCCCCGCCATTCACGGCTGCGGGATCAAGATCGAGGCGGAGGCGGCCAGCAAGGACGATGCCGGAATCTTCTCTGACGACGGGGAGAACCCGCCGGTCAAGGCCGAAATCCTCACGGTGAACGAACCCCGCGCGCTCAAAGCCATACTCAAAGTAGTCGCCCAAAGCTCCGTAAAACACGGCAATACGCAACTAAAAGCCTTTCAGGAAATACACGCGGAGTTCAAACTCACCGCGCAAAACTAATGAAGTTGGAAGCATCGGCGCTTTAGGCTTGGAATCCCCAGTGATTCAGGAGCGGGGCCGCTCTGAATGAGACCGCGACGTTTGGCTGTGCAGAAAGGCTCCCTTGCGCAAGCAACGGCAGTACGCTATCATACTCACCATAAAGGAGCATACAATGGATTTTGTAAAAAATATGCGCGAAAAAGCCGCCTCCATGCGGAAAAGGCTTGCGCTTGCGGAAGGTACGGAACCCCGCACCATAAAAGCGGCGCGTATTCTCGTTGATGAAAAACTCGCCGGATCCGTAACGCTTGTCGGAAAAGAAGCGGATGTCAAGGCGGCGGCCGCGCAAGCAGGCGTCTCGTTGGACGGAATAACCATCGTTGATCCGGCGTCCTCGCCCAGTCTTGACGCATACGCGCAGACCTACTACGAGATGAAGCGCGAGAAGGACCAAGCCAAGCTCAAAGCGGGCAAACCCGCGCCGAAACCAGCCACGCTGGAATCCGCGAGAGCGGAAATTCTGGAGCCGCTCCACTGGGGCGGCATGATGGTTCATGCGGGAGACGCGGACGCCATGATTGCCGGGGCTGAAAACACCACCGGCGCCATGATAAAAGCCGGACTCGACACCATTGGCGCTTCTTCTAAAACCGCGTCATCCTGTTTCGTCATGCAGACCAGCGATCCTTCATGGGGCGTTGACGGGGCGCTCATCTTTTCCGACTGCGCGGTCATTCCTGACCCCACCGAGGAGCAGCTTGCTGATATTGCCGCAAGCGCGGCCCAGTCCTGCCGGGAATTCTTGGGCGTTGAGCCGGTCGTGGCCCTGCTTTCCTTTTCCACAAAGGGTTCCGCTGACGCAAAATTTGATGATGTCGGCAAAGTGCAGAGAGCCGTTGAAATCCTCAAGTCCCGCAACCCGGACTTCCTGTTTGACGGCGAACTCCAGGCGGACGCCGCGCTTGTTCCCTCCGTTACGGACAAAAAAGCCCCGGGCAGCCCCGTCAAAGGCAAGGTGAATACACTGGTATTCCCGAATCTCGCATCCGGCAACATCGGGTACAAACTCGTGCAGCGTCTTGGCAAAGCCGAAGCCTTTGGCCCCTTCCTGCAAGGGTTCCGCAAACCCATAAGCGACCTTTCACGCGGCGCGTCTGTGGACGACATTGTGGTGACGGCTGCGGTGACATTGAGCAGGGCGAAATAGCAGGGAGATGATATGACAATAGATCAACGGGAAGCGAAAATCAAAGACCTTGTATCCAACATGACGGTGGAAGAAAAAGTGTCCCAGCTTCTGTATGAAAGTCCGGCTATTCCGCGACTTGGAATACCGGAATATAATTGGTGGAACGAATGTCTGCACGGCGTGGCCCGTTCCGGCATTGCGACGGTGTTTCCACAGGCGATTGCGCTTGCGGCGACCTTTGACGAGGCGTTCGTCCGGCAGGTTGCGGACGCCATTTCCGACGAAGCCCGCGCAAAGTACAACGAAGCCGTCAAGCGGAACAACCGGGGGCAGTACTGGGGGCTGACATTCTGGACGCCGAACATCAACATCTTCCGGGATCCGCGGTGGGGGCGGGGGCAGGAAACCTACGGCGAAGACCCCTACCTCACCGGCAGAATCGGGCTTGCTTTCATGAAGGGCTTGCAGGGCGATGACAGCGAACATCTGAAAGTCGCGGCGTGCGCCAAGCATTTCGCGGCGCATTCGGGGCCGGAAAGTCTCCGGCACGAATTCAACGCCGAGGTTTCCATGAAAGACCTGTTTGAAACCTACCTCCCCGCGTTCAAACTCCTTGTGGAAAATGGCGTTGAATCCGTCATGGGCGCGTATAACAGGACGCTTGGAGAGCCGTGTTGCGGCAGCTTCTTCCTGTTAAAAGAAATTTTGCGTGACGCATGGCGCTTCAAGGGGCATGTGGTGTCCGATTGCTGGGCGATCCGCGATTTCCACGAACACCACAAAATAACCAAGACGTCTGAAGAATCCGCCGCGCTGGCGCTTAAGGCGGGCTGCGACCTGAATTGCGGCTGCACCTATCCCGACCTCGTTGTGTCGTACCAGAAGGGCTTGGCGACCGAAGAGCAAATCAACGCCGCGCTTGAGCGCGTCCTGCGCGCCCGTTTCAAACTCGGCATGTTCGATGAGCCGAAAGACGATCCGTACGCGGCGCTGGACGGCGCGATCATCAATTGCGAAAAACATCAGAAGCTCGCCCTTAAAGCGGCCAAACGCTCCATTGTACTGCTTAAAAACGACAACAACCTGCTTCCGCTCAAAGATGACGGCTCCATCAGGAAGATACTGGTGATGGGTCCGGCGGCGGCGAACATCCATGCGCTTATAGCGAACTACCATGGTTTGAGTTCCCATCTGGTCACCATTTTGGAAGGTCTCGCCGAAAAAATACGCGGCAGGTTCGACATAACCATGGACTACCATCAGGCGTGCATGATGTACGATCAAAACCACAACATGGGCTGGACGGTCGGCATGGCGGAAAGCGCGGATGTGGTGATTGCGGCGTTCGGGCTTGACAACGCCATGGAAGGCGAGGAAGGAGACGTCATCGCCTCCGACAGCAAGGGCGACCGCAGCGCCATTGAGTTGCCGGATCACCAACTCGCGTATCTGCGGGCGCTTAAAAATCGGGGCAAGCCAATCGTTCTGGTATTGACTGGCGGCAGCGCCATCGCTATACCGGAAGATATTGCGGATGCGATTCTTTTCGCGTGGTATCCGGGCGAAAAAGGCGGCGTCGCGGTTGCGGACATCATTTTCGGCGGTACGGCGCCATCCGGCAAGCTGCCGATCACATTTCCGGCGTCCACGTCCCAACTTCCTCCGTATGAAGATTACGCCATGAAGGGACGCACCTACCGCTACATGACCGAAAAACCCCTGTTTCCCTTTGGCTTCGGACTTTCCTACACGACATTCGCCTTTTCAGATTTCGCTCTGTCTGAGAAAACGCTTTCCAAAGGCGGCTCGGTCACGGCTGCGGTCAATGTCGCCAATACCGGAACGAGGGACGGCGACGAAGTTGCGCAGATATATGTTGTCAGGGACGACAGAACCGAGGGCGATCCCGCTTCAAGCCTCCGCGCCTTCAAACGGGTGTCAATTCCGGCGGGGCGACAGACACGGATTGAGTTTACGCTTGACTCCTCGGCGTTTGAAAGCGTCAACGACTTGGGCGAAAGCGTACTGCTTCCCGGCTCCTACACGGTGATTGCCGCTGATGCGGCCCCGCTCGCCGTTTCGGTTGAGAAAGGCGCGGCGAAACCGGTTTCCGCGAAAATTATGGTGGTGTAAGCCGCGCGGCCGCCCGCGCCTATGGGCGGTTGCCATTAGAGGCTTGCTGTGAGCGCTTCCAGCTTTCGCAACGCCTCTAGCGGCAGCATGATCGTTTTAAGGCGGGATTTTTCGCCGGTTTTTAACGCGACGTCCTTTTTGGCGCAGGAAAGCGATTTCGCAAGAAAGGCGCAAAGTTCCGCGTTGGCTTTGCCGTTTTCAGGCGCGGCGGCTATTTTTATGCGCAGGCGGTTCTCTTGAACGCCCGCGATCTCTGTCTTTGACGCGCCCGGCGCGGCTTTCACATCAAGCAAGATGGCGCCGCCGGAGACGCGGAAAACTGCCATGACAGCCTCCTACAGGATGAGCATGGCGTCCCCGTAGCTGAAAAAACGGAATTCATGCCGGATCGCCTCGCAGTAACTGTCCAGAATAAAGTCCCTGCCCGCAAACGCTGAAACCAGCATGAGCAGCGAGGACTTCGGCGTATGAAAATTGGTGAAAATTCCCTCCGCCACCTTGAATTCATATCCAGGATATATAAACATTGACGTCGCCCCCTCTCCCCGCGCAAGGCGTCCACCCTTCCACGCGGACTCAAGGGCGCGGACGCTGGTCGTTCCAACGGCGACGACGCGCCCGCCTTCGGCTTTCGCGCTTTCAACGGCGGAAGCGGCCTCCTCATCTATAGTGAAGGACTCCTCGTGCATCGAGTGATCCTCTATATGTTCCGTCCGAACTGGCAGGAAGGTACCCAAGCCCACATGAAGCGTGATAAACGCGGTTTCAACACCCCGCTCTTTGAGCCGCGCAAGCAGCGCTTCCGTAAAGTGCAGCCCGGCTGTCGGCGCCGCCGCAGAGCCGACGCTTTTTGCGTACACGGTCTGGTAGCGGTCGCCGTCTTCCGGCGCATCCGGACGTTTAATATACGGCGGAAGCGGAATATGCCCATAGACGTCAAGCCATGCGTCGTCAATCGGCGCGTCAAAACGAAGGATGCGGCGTTCCCCGTCTGAACCGGCGATTTCCGCCCGCGTCCCATCGGCGAACAGGCAGGCGCTTCCTATCCGCCTGCGTTTTGAACGGGACGCCATAGCCTGCCAGGTGTATTCGTCAAGGCGCTTGAGCAGGAGAAATTCAACGCGCGCGCCGGTGTTGAGCGAGGTTCCCAAAAGCCGCGCCTTGCGTACCCGCGAGTTGTTGAACACGAGGAGATCGCCGGCATCAAGGATGTCCGGCAAGTCCGCGACATGGAGGAGCCGCCTTTCATGCGAGGCGCGGTCAAGCGTCATAAGGCGGCTTGCGCCGCGTTCCGTAGCCGGGCGCTGGGCGATGAGGCGTTCGGGAAGGTCAAAGGTAAAATCAGATGTTTTCATAGGCCGTCGTTGGAGTATGCGTGAATGAGGCGAACCGGTGTTGTCAATGCGCTCGGCTTACACCGTTCCGGTTGCCCGCCACCGCTCAATTTTTTCATACGCGGCGTTGATGCGCGCGGATTTCTCGGTAGCTTTCCGCATATTTTCAACATGCCCCGCATGACGGTCAGGATGGTGGACTTTAAGCAGCTTTTTATACGCGGTCTTGCATGCCTCCGGATCTGCGCCGAAAGGGACGCCCAATTCCGCAAAAGCCGGACGCAACGCTTCGGGCGCGGCGTTGGGAGCGGCCGCTGTATGAGCGTTGCCACCGGCGCTTTGAGCGCCAAAATTAGATGACGCGCCGCGCCTTTCGCCGCGTCCAAGGAATTCGTTCAATTCCTCATAGGCGGCTTCAAGATCAGAATCAACGCCGTACGCCCGCTTTTTTTTTTCATGGCCGAACGAATCTTCGCTAATGTAACTTCTGATAACATCACTCAGACGGTCTATTATTCCCATGAGATGTACTCTATTACAGAGAGGAAAAAAAATCAACACATCCCGCCGCGGGACGCTTCGCGCGCTTTGCATTTCAAGATGGAATTCATTGACAAATTATTGACTGTATACTATACTTTTTTCTATCGTTATAAAAACTTTGCGCTATTGGCCGCGCCACTGGCGGCGATAAAAACGCTCTTGTAAAATTTTAGGCTGTATGTTATTGTTATAGTGATATAGGGTCTTTCAAAATCCGCCGCGCTTGGCGGCGTATCCGGATGGCGGCGCATTTTGGAAAAGAACCTCCCATTTAGAAAATAGCATATTCATGCACTTGGAGGGAAATATGGCTGCTGTCTATGTTAATCAGGAAGAAGGCCTGAAGCGGGTGATAAACAACAAGAAGTTGTATGTGAAATTGCTCACTAAATTCAAAAATGAAACAAATCTCACCGAATTGTTGCGTTCCATTGAGGAAAAAAATTACGAGAAAGCCGAGACATGCGCTCATACGCTCAAAGGCTTAAGCGGCAACTTATCCCTTACCGCGCTCTACGAAAAAGCCACGGCGCTTGACGCGCAGTTAAAAATTCAAGTGATTGACGCGGACGCTGTCGCCGGCATAACCGCTTGTTTTAATGAAACGCAAAAAGCCATTGATGAGATTTTAGCCGCTCATGGATAATACAACAAAACCCTCTGTCTTGGTCGTTGATGATGAAGAAATCAACGTGATGCTGCTCGAAGGCATACTCGAAGATGAGTACACGGTCGTCACAGCGAATGACGGAACAGAGGCGCTTGATATATTGTGGCATAGCAAGGTTCTCCCGAAAGTCGTTCTGCTTGATGTGCAGATGCCCAAGATGGGCGGTTTTGAGACTCTTAAAAACATTAAGGCGGATGATTCGCTTAAACGTATTCCGGTTATCTTTATCACGGCGGACAAAGAGGAAAGCAAGTCTCTTGCCGCAGGCGCGGTGGACTATATTTCCAAGCCCCCGAATCCCGATGTAGTGAGACTGCGGGTGAAGAACCAGATAGAGCTTAAAAACTACAGCGATCACCTTGAGGAATTGGTGAAGGAAAAAACCGCCGAGATAATGGGATCCATGGATGTCATGCTCCAGGCGATGGCGAACATTATTGAGTACCGCAATCTTGAATCAGGCAGCCATGTCAAGCGTGTGCAACTGTATACCGAGGCGCTCATCAATCAGCTTATGGGCAGATCATCGAGGTATGTGGAATACGCCTATCAGCTTAAAATACTCGATCCTGACATCATCATAAAGTCCGTCGCCCTCCATGATGTGGGGAAAATCGGCATACCGGACAAGATACTGTTGAAGCCCGGAAAGCTCGATCCCGATGAATTTGAGATTATGAAGACCCATACGACGCTGGGGAAAAAAATAGTCGAATCCATTCTTAGAAACCACGAGGGTATATATCTGCAACACTGCCGCGACATCGCCTATTGTCATCACGAGCGTTTTGACGGCAAGGGGTACCCGCGTGGAATCGCCGGCTACGACATCCCGCTTGCGGCGCGTATCGCCTCGGTCGCCGATGTGTACGACGCTTTGGTGTGCGTCCGCGTGTACAAAGCGGCCTTTTCCTATAAGGACGCGATCAAAATCATCACCGACGGGAGCGGTTCCCAGTTTGATCCCATACTCACCAAAGTGCTATTTGACATTCAGGACGAATTTATAGCTATTTCGGAAGCATATAAGTAGCGCGTCGTTAGCATATAGAGAGACACTATGAATTTTATTGATATACTTTATACGCTGGTCATCTGGTTTCCCAGAGCGTTGATTGAATTCCTTTTTGTTCTTTTCAAAAAAATACTTGACAACCCTGGACTTGCCGTTGTCGCGGTGAGCGTTTGTGTAAACACCCTCCTGCTCCCAATTTACGCGGTCGCTGACCGGTGGCAGCATGAGGAGCGTCTTATACAAAAGCGCATGAAGCGCAAACTCAATGATATACGGGCCGTGTTCAAAGGCGATGAGCGCCAGATGATCATCAACACGTATTACCGGCAAATGCGCTATTCACCCCTCTCCGCCCTGCGTTCAAGCGTAGGTTTGTTGCTGCAAATTCCGTTCTTTCTTGCGGCGTATTGGTTTTTATCGCATACGCCAAGTTTGGCGGGAAAATCATTTTATTTTTTGCGGAATCTGGGCGAAGCGGATCATTTGTTCGTCATAAACGGGTTTGCCATTAATGTCATGCCAATTTTGATGACCGTTATAAACCTGCTGTCCGCCATGGTGTATGCAAAAGGCGCGGGGTCAGCCAATCCTCGCACACAAGGTCAACAAGCCCTCGCGTTGGGATCCCGCGAAAAAACTCAACTTTACGGCATGGCGATTATTTTCCTCGCGCTGCTCTATAATTCGCCGTCGGGGCTCGTGTTGTATTGGACGTGCAACAATGTCTTTTCTTTGGGAAAGAACCTGGCGTCCGCGACATTAAAACGCCCGTCTTCGGCGCTTCAGGCAATTGCAACCATCATTGGGCTTGCGCTTGCCGCCGGCGCGTTGGGGAGACGGTTCAACCTCGACCGTTACAAGTTTATGATAGCGGGGCTTGGCGCGGGACTTATAGCCGTTCCTTTCGTATGGAAGTGGGTTGTGAAGATGGCGCGGCGATTGCAGATGCCGGAAAAAGACTCCCTCCTCCTTTTCTTCTCATCATGCGCGGCGCTTTTTTTGCTCATGGGGCTGCTTCTTCCCGCGCAGGTCATAGCGTCAGAGGCGTCTGACTTTGCGGATCCGATTCAGTATGTCGTACGAACCTTCCTGCAAAGTTTTGTCGTGTGCCTGCTTATTCCGGGCGTCGTGTGGGCGTTTGCGAACGCCGACATACGAAAGATTCTCGCCGCAGGCGCCGCGATAACCACACTCTTATCGCTGATTTGTGTGTTCGCCCTCAGCGCGTCCTATGGCGTTATGACGGCCTCCTTTAAAATCGAACAGCCGGAACTTATAAGCCGGGCGTTTCCTCTGTGGGCGAGCGCCGCCGCCGCAATCGTCGCGGCTATTGTTCCTCTTGTTTTTCTTCTTGTCAAACAACAGAAAATACTGGCCGGCGTCTATAACGCCGCCGCCATTGCGATAACCGTGATGAGTATTATAACGATGGTCACGCTGGGCGAGGAACTGAAAGAGACGCGGCAAACCGCGCGGGAATATAATGTGAGTACGTCCGCCGTATTCCCGTTTGCCAAAACCGGCGACAACACCTTCATCATGTTCCTCGACCGCGCTTTAGGCGTCGCCATGAGTGTGGCGCTGGACGAGGCGCCCGAACTGCGGGAACTCTATGACGGTTTTATCTGGTATCCCAATACGATTTCTTTTGGCAATTGTACGGTAACCGGACTGCTCCCCATATACGGCGGCTATGACTACACGCCGCAGGCCATAAACGCGCGGGCAAACGAGCTTTTATCCGACAAAGCTAACGAGGCGCTCACCGTCCTGCCGAAATTGTTTGGCGAAACGGGCAGCCGCATCTCAATAACAGATCCGGCCTTGACCAATATGCGTTTTGTTTCAGACCCGGCCGTGTTCAAAGATATCCCAAATGTAACGGTGCAGAATCTTGACGGCAGGTTTAACAAACAATATATGGAAGAGTTTCACTTGGAAACGGAAAGTTTCCTTGAAAGTTTCGATTTTGATATCCTGTTCCGCTACGCTCTGTTTCGAGTCGCCATTCCGTCGCTTCGTTACGGCATCCATTACAAGGGGATGTGGTGGCGGGATAACGCCACCAATGCATTTGGACTCGGATTGACCGAATATTCGTCCCTATATTACCTGAATTCTATGTGTACTGTGGACAGCGGCGCCGGTACGTTCAGCATGTTTTTTAACGAGACGACACATGAACCGGGCGTTTACACCAAGGACGGGCGCTTGTCTGCAAGTCCGCCTTCTTTCACCCAAGAAGACATAGAAAAATTTGGATCTGAAGATACGGCGGCGTATATGTACACCTTTATGGCGGCGATGAAAGCCGTAACCAAATGGCTCGCGGGCTTGCAGTCTATGGGCGTCTACGACAACACCAGAATCGTGATTGTTTCAGACCACGGAACCGGGTTCGCCAAAGATATGTTTGAAGGATCCGGCATGGTGGATTATAATCCGCTCCTCATGGTGAAAGATTTCGGCGCCCGCGGACCCTTGTCCATTTCTGAAACATTTATGACCAACGCCGACGTGCCTGCTATTGTTACGCAAGGCATGAGAGAGCCGAAAAATCCGCATCTGGGAACCTCGTTGTCAAGAACGTTTCAAGAAAACGATCCGTTGGCGGTGGCGCGGGCTGTCGCAACCAATCCGTCAAAACACGGTCCGTATCTGCTCAACCTGTCCGGCGTTCGTACGCTCATAGGCAGAGACATTTTCAAAGCCTCTTCATGGAGCGGCTGGGAGGACGCGCAATGAAAGCCGCATATTGTTTCTTTTTTATGGTATGTTTCACCCTTCCCGCCGCCGCGTACATTGACCCGGGGACGGGAAGCATGCTCTTTTCCTTGCTCACGGGGCTCGCGGTCACCGCGTTCTTTTTTGTGAAAAATCTTATCATCTCCTTAAAATCTGGTTTGTTATCAAAAGGAAACGCGGCGGCGCAGGCAAAGAAAGAACGTCTCGTTATATATTCCGAAGGAAAGCAATACTGGAATGTATTCAAGCCCATTCTGGAAGCGCTGGACAAACGGGGCGTTGACAGCGCGTTTTACACATCGGATAGCGATGATCCGGGGTTGTCTTTCCAGTCTTCCCATATTCACGCGCAGTTTATCGGCAAGGGAAACGCGGCGTACCGGTTCCTCAATTTTCTTGAAGCCGACGTGTGCCTGATGACCACTCCGGCGCTTGATGTCTTCCAGCTTAAACGCTCGCCCGGCGTCAGCCACTACGCGCATATTTTACACGCGGTGACGGACGCGACTTTCTACCGGCTTTTTGGGATCGACTATTTCGACAGCGTTCTTTTAACCGGCGATTACCAGAGAAAAGATATACGCATACTGGAACAGAAACGAGGATTGCCGGAAAAGCGGCTTGTTACAGTAGGCTGCACGTATCTTGACGCCCTTGCCGAGCGCAAAGCGCGCCGCATCCTGCGCCGCGCGGATCCAAGTGGTACTACCCCCCCCCCCCCCCACGAGGCGCATACGGCGGCGCACAAGACTGTATTGGTGGCGCCTTCGTGGGGCGCAAACGCCTTGCTGCGGCGTTACGCTCTCGCCCTTCTTGAACCGCTGGCGAACTCTTCTTACCATGTCATCATCCGCCCTCACCCGCAGAGCATGTTTGTTGAAAAAGACGTTGTGGAGACAATGCGCTCCGCGCTTGCCTCGCATCCTAACATCGAGTGGAATTTTGACGCCGAAAACAACGCCGTCTTGTCCCGCGCTGACATTCTTATATCTGATTTCTCCGGCGTTATTTTTGATTATGCGTTTTTATTCGAGAGGCCGGTGGTTTACCCGTCATTTACGTTTGACACACGCCCATACGATCTAGCCGACATTGAAGAAGAAGCGTGGACATTCCGCGCCATACGGGAGATCGGCGTTCCGCTTGATGAGGCGATGTTCGCGGATATCGAAACCGCGCTTAATGCGGCGATAGAAAATGCGCAAAGCGTGTTGAAAAGCGAGCGGGCGCGGCGGTTGAAAGACGAGGCGTGGATGTATAGAGGGGAAGCCGGAGAGCGAGTCGTAGATTTCTTGCTGGAGGCCGGCGAAAAACCTTAACATAACGGTTTGTCTGTTAAAAATCATAAAAAGCGCATTTCTCCATTGACATCATCTTATATTTCCGATAATAATAATAAGATACTATGAAAAAGCGAATTTATGGACAAAAATTTGGATTTTCCACCCGTGCGGTTCACACGGGGAACGATGTGGATGGTGAAACCGGGGCTATCCGGCGTCCCATTACCATGGCTAACAGTTACGCCCTGCCTTATGATCCTTCGGAAATGAACTGGAGCGGGGCGGATAAAAGCCTTTATACCCGGAATGGGGGCAGCAACCAGAAGTACCTGGAGGAAAAATTGGCATCCCTTTCCGGGGGAGATTGTGTGGTTTTGGCTAGCGGGGTGGCTGCCCTGTCGGGGTTGTTTTTCGCCTTGCTTAAAACCGGCGACCATGTGGTTTTTTCCAGCGTAACCTATATCGCAGTGTACCGGCTGTTAAACGAATTGTTTAACCATAAATTCAATATTGAAACTACCATTGTGGACACCGGGGACTTGGAGGCGGTTCAGGCTGCGATGCGTCCCAACACAAAACTGGTTCATATCGAAACACCGGGAAACCCCACGCTTGCCATTTCCGACATTCGGGCCATCGCCGAAATCGCCCATGCCCACGGCTCTCTTCTCTCGGTGGACAACACCTTCGCCTCTCCCTACAACCAGCGTCCTCTTGAACTGGGAGCGGATTTTTCTGTGGAAAGCCTCACCAAATACATCAACGGTCATGGGGATGCCATGGGCGGGGCGGTAATCGGCAAAAAAGCCCATCTGGACATGATCCGCACCCAGTCTCAAGTGAACTTGGGAGGCGTTATCAGCCCTTTTAACGCATGGCTCATTATGCGGGGTTCTGTTACCCTGCCCCTGAGGATGAGGCGGCACAATGAAAACGCCCTACAGATCGCCCGGTATCTGGAGAGCCTCTCCTGCGTTAGGTTTACGGCGTATCCGGGGCTGGAAAGCCACCGGGGACACGCCATCGCCGCTTCCCAGATGTCTCCGGGATTCGGCGGAGTTTTGGCTTTCGGCTTGGACGCGGATCACGACGCTCATAACCGATTCGTCAGCCACTTGGAATTGATCACCTCCGCAGTTTCTTTGGGACACGACGAGAGCCTCATCGTGTTTTTAGGCGAAAATGACGAACGCCAATATCTCTATCCCCCGGAATTTCACAGGGGGTTTTTCCGATTCAGCGTGGGCCTTGAGGATGAAGAAGACATTATCGCCGATCTGGAGCGAGCCTTAAAAAAGACCGGCTTGCGATAAGCTCGGCGCGGATCCTTCCGTACTTCCTTATAATTGTTACGTACAGGCGATACGCTGAACCGCTCACTTATGGGTATCTGTGCAGAAATAAGATATGGAACATTTTATTTCTGCACAGTTCCTAACGTATATGCTTCCATGTTTTGACGAGCCTATTACTAAGCCTTGACAAAACCAGATAAAAATGATAGGATTAATTACATAGTTATACTATAATATTTATAGGTATAGGAGAAGATGTTGTCCAAGAAGATAAAGCAAATCGCCATATACGGAAAGGGGGGTATAGGAAAGTCCACCACCACTTCCAATCTCAGCGCGGCTCTTTCAGAGATGAACCTCAAAGTGATGCAGTTTGGCTGTGATCCCAAGAGCGACTCTACCAATACCCTCAGGGACGGCAAATTCATCCCCACCGTGTTGGACACTCTACGGGAAAAATCAACGGTAAAAGCCTCGGACGTCATCTATGAGGGCTATAACGGCATCTACTGCGTCGAAGCTGGCGGTCCAGCTCCGGGCGTCGGGTGCGCCGGCAGAGGCATTATCACGGCCGTGGAGCTTTTCAAGCATCAGCATGTTTTTGAAGACCTGTCCTTGGATGTAGTCATCTATGATGTTTTGGGAGACGTAGTGTGCGGAGGCTTCGCCGTCCCCATCAGAGAAGGCATTGCCGAACATGTGTTCACGGTGTCATCGGCGGATTTCATGTCCATCTACGCCTCAAACAACCTTTTTAAGGGGATAAGCAAGTACTCCAATTCAGGAGGCGCCCTTTTGGGCGGGGTGATCGCCAATTCCATGGGTCAACCCTATTCACGGGAAATTATCAACGACTTTGTAAAGCGGACGTCCACTCACGTGATTGAATACATACCTCGTTCTATAACGGTGACTCAAAGCGAACTACAGGGAAAGACCACTATTGAGGCCGCGCCCACGTCCGAGCAGGCCAATGTGTACCGCTCCCTTGCCCGCAAGATCGCTGAGCATACCGGGTCCAAAACCCCTTCCCCTCTGGAAGTCGCGGAATTGCGGGAATGGGCCGCATCGTGGGCAGATAATCTTTTGGCTTTGGAAGAGGGCAAGATCACATCGCCGGGCGACGCTATATGAGAGGAATCATAGCGGTTTGTCGCGCTTCGCGCATAAAATCTCCAAAAATCGCCTTTAAGGCGATTTTTCACTGTGCAAACTGCCGCCATCGAACCAAAGGTTCGCAGAAGCCCGCTAATCGTGGTTTTGAGGTACAAATGGCGCAAAAACCTACAAATGCAACAAGTTGATAGAAGATCATGCGGGATATTCAATTACAGAAAAGAGCCAATCTGCTAAAACTTCATCCCTGCTTTAATGGGTGCGGAGGAAAGAATACGCGCATACATCTACCTGTGGCGCCATCCTGCAATATCCAATGCAATTATTGCATGCGGAAATACAATTGCGCCAATGAAAGCCGGCCCGGCGTAACCGCTAAAGTTCTCGCGCCGGAAGAGGCGGCGGAGCGCTTCCTTGAAGCCCGGAAACGGCTGGGAAAAATCGATGTGGCTGGCGTCGCGGGGCCGGGTGACGCCCTTGCCGAATTCGACCGGATGCGGGAGACTTTCGCGCTTATTCGTGAGGCTGATGACGACGTTGTGTTCTGCCTTTCAACCAACGGACTCCTCCTTCCCCGATATGCTGGCGATATTGCCGGCATGGGCGTCTCCCACGTGACAGTGACGGTGAACGCCGCGAGTCCTTATGAGGGGAGGCGCATCTACCGTTATGTGCAATACGAGGGGAAGTGTTATTCAGGCGCCGAAGGCGCGGACATTCTGCTTGAAAACCAGTACGAAGGCATTTCACGCCTTCGGGACTTGGGAATCGTCACAAAGGTCAACATTATCATGCTCAAGGATATCAACGCCGGCGTCATCCCTGAGATTGTGGCGAAAGTAAAAAAGGCCGGCGCAGATATGACCAATATCATGCAGATCATCCCGGCGCCGGGCGCCATTTTTGAACATATTCCCATGGCGAGCAACGCCGAGCTTACTGAGATGCGGAAAACCTGCGAAGCCATATTGCCCCAGATGTACCACTGCCGCCAGTGCCGGGCAGACGCCGTAGGGACTCTGGATGAAGATATTTCCTTTCAGTTTGTTGGCGGCAAAGGTTGCGACGAGTCAGAGCGATCAACTCTTGAGAAAGAAAGCGCGGCTGCTCTTGGAGGGTATTCCGGAAGAGACGTCCGGCCGCTGTTCTTCGCGGCGGCATCCAAAAACGGCGTTGCGGTGGATCAGCATTTTGGGCATGCTTCGGCCTTTTATATTTATCACTATAAGAACGGCGCGGTTGAATTTATCGAAAAGCGAGATGTGTCCAAGTACTGCCGGGGACGAGAAAACTGCGTCCATAACTCGGCGGAATGCCTCAACGGGATTATTGAAACGCTGGGGGATTGCGACGGCGTCATTGCCATGCGCATAGGCGATATCCCGCGCCGCCGCCTTGCGGAACAGGGCGTCCAATTTTTTATGACGTATGATTACGTTGCCAACGCGGTGAAGGAATTCGGAAAAACTTTTGACAAGGAGATTGCTACGGATAATGCCGCGCCCTAAAGATCTGCCATTCAGGATGGGGAGATTCATCATAAGTCGAAACCGATTGTAAAGATCAAATGCTTCTCAAAAGCCTTTGCCAAATCACTATTTTGACAGAAGCGGTTCCAAAACCAACCCGAACGCAAGTTCGCGTTTTGGAACAAGCTCACCTCTCAAAAAAATGGCTGAGGCGTACTTTGGAGGATCCGAAACTGAGAGAAAATGGGGGCGAGGCGCTGAAAACATGGTAGTGTCAGCCATAACGGTCGAAACTGACGAAGGAAAAGCAGGACATTTGCCGCAACACATCCCCGCGTTGCGCATAACGCATCATCAATTGACAAGTAAAGCCTATAATTTTTATAGCGGACGGTTAGTTCAAAGGTGGGAAATATCCGATCTTGTCCCCGCCCGATCTTGCCAGAAGATACACCTCCGCTTCAACCGGAAGATAGGCGTTGCCAAAATCCGTGGGCAACCGTGACTCGTAGCTTATGATGTAGACACCATTTGGAACAGAGACAAGACTCTGTATGACCGGTTTCACGCCTTCATTCCGGTACAGGGGAAGGACTTGTCCGCCGGTCTGGGATGCCAGGTATTCAAGCGCCGCGTCCGCCTTCCCGCCTCCTACGATGACCGCGTAAAACACGACGCCGTTGTTTGCCAGATATGCGGCAAGCTCGGAAAGACTGTACTGCTCAAAGGCGAGTTCTCCAAGAGCGCCGGAACCCACAAACACCACGGCGCGCTTTTTGTCCGCTGGCAACAGGTCTGTCGCGGCCAAACGCAACCCCAGATCGAAGCGCCACCGTGGCGAATATTCGGCGGCGGCGCCAACGCCTGGCAATATGCCGCCTGTTATTTGTTCTTTTACGGGCAACGCGGATGCGGATACGAGCGAGACGATGTTACCCCCTACGGAAGAAATGTCTCTGACAGCCGCGCTTATGTCTTCGCGCAAGCCGCTGGTAGCCGGCGAGCGTTCAATGACGAGGGAAAGCTCAAGGTTTGTTGTACGATACCCCGCCCCGAGCAACTGTTGTTTGGAAACGGGTCTCCCTTCTTCACTCAACATGAAGTTGCGCCCGTCAAGTCCGACAATGGGACGCCGGAGTCTGTCCTGCACGGAAATCTCAATAGTTACCTGCGGGAAGGCGCTTGAGACAACCCGTTCTATCTGCACAAACAGCCCTGAAGCCATGTCGTCAAGCCGAGTCATAATGGAGATTTCGCTCGCCTGAAAATTAGCGACGAGGATATTGCCGTTCCGATCCATACTCGCGTCCACAAGCCGAACTTTGTCATTGCCCGGGGCGCCGAGTTCCCTGATAACGGCGGAATCGACGTCAATCATAATCACGCGGTTTTTATCGGCGACAAGGAGCCGCCCGTCCGAAAGGAAGCGGAGGCTTTCCGGACCTATAAGACCGGCGGCTACCAAAACGCCGAGATACGCGCCGTTGGGATCGAACAGGTAAATTTGATTGGAAGTATTGTCAGCGACATAGACCCTGCCGTTTTTTGCGGCGATTCCCGTGGGCGAAAGCAAGCCGCCGAAGGGTTCTCCGCCAGTGGAAACAGTTTTCTTTCCAAAGGAGAGGATAAACGCGCCGTCAGGATCGAACTTGGAAACCCGTTGATTTCCATAATCAACCACGTAAAGGTAACCGGATTCATCAACGGCGAGATTTTGGGGACCCACGAACATGCCGTCTCCCCGTCCTTTGGACCCGATATAAGACTGCCAGTCTCCATTGCTGTTGAGGATGCTCACCCGGTTGCCCCGGTATTCCGAGACATAGAGCCTCCCATCGTATCCGCGCGCCAGATCATAGGGGCGATCAAAGCCGTTTATAGGTCCCCGTTGCCGTTGCCTGACAATGCCGTTTGGGTCAATGCGGAGAAGTTCGTTGCTGCCGTACGCGACTACCCACACAGAGCCATCGTCAAGAGGCAACGTTGCGGTAGGCTGACGGTACAAAGTCTGCTTGTCCACCACGCCTGGGTACCTGCCCGATTCAACGTAGCGGATGTTGTCATCCACGATGGGCAGAAGGTTGCGCCGGTTCCGTATGGTCTCAATGCGGCTGTTTAAGAGCAACGCTTCCGTAGATATAGGCTCGTAGTTGCCGGACGCGGCCGCCCACTGCCTAATCGCCGCCTCTTCAAACCCTGACCGGTAATAGGCGCGTCCCAGCCAGTCAAGCAACAGGGGTTCGCCCGGTCTAAAAGACAGGGCGCGTTCAAAGGAAAGGATCGCCTCGTTGAATGCGAACCTGTTGTATGCCTGCACCCCTATTCTGAACTCTTCCCGCGCATAGCGGGCGTCAAGATCCGCATTGCCGACAGTGAAATCTGATTGCTGGGCAAATACAGGAAACGCCGCGCATACAAAAAACGCCATAAACAGGGAAAAACATCCGTATGACTGGAGCCGTCTCACGCGCTTCATCTCGCTATTTCAACCAGTTTGAGATGTTCTCGAATAAACACGTTATCAGGATCCTTCTCCCGCGCTCTTAGGAGGAATTTCATCGCTTCTATTCTTTTTCCATCTTTGTAATACGCCCATCCCAAAGAATCAAGGTATACGGGGCTGTCCGGATTCTTTTCGACCGCGCGCTTGCAGAAGCGAATCCCCCTCTTTACATCCTTGCCGGTGTCGGCGAGGATGAAGCCGAGACCATTCAGCGCCGTGAGGTTGTCGGAATCAACGCTTAGCGCCCGCTCATACCATTCTATCGCATCGCCATAGGATTGCCGCGACCATGCGGCGTACGCCATCGTCGCGTACAGTTGCGCGGATTCAAAGCCTGTGTTAACCAACAGGGTAAGTTCTTGTTCAGCCTTCCTCGCCTTTTTAGTCATTATATATGCATATGCCAGCATCATACGGCATTGATACACTCTCACATTGTTGTGGGCCTCACGGATGTATTTCTCAAGATAGGATTGGGCTTCCTCAAAACGTTTGAGTTTCGCATAACAAAGTCCCGTATAATAGGCTAATTCGAGAATTTCATTGGCATCTTTGGTCCGCACCTCTAAAAAAAACTGAAGGGCATTTTTCCAATCGCCTTTTTGAAAAAGGGCGACTCCTTCTTGAGATGTTGACACCGCTCCTGCAACTTCTTCCACTGTCGATAAACCCTCTTTTCCTCTGTTTTAGTTTCTTGGGCGAAATCCCACACCCGCATGTCTCGGCGCTTCGGCGCACATATCGCCAGCCGCAACAGGATGAATAAACACCGGCGTTACTGAGGCCACATTCAACGACACCGCCTCGTAATCGGAACCCGACTCGGGAACGGTTTTCACCGCTCCGGCGTTCATAAAGCAATACCGTTTGCGATCCGGCGCATCAAACACTTCAATTTTATCCGACTCATATATCCGCCGCGATGGAAAAGTAATTTTTGACCCTACCGCCCCGGAAGGGGAATTTGGAAGGTTCACATTGATAAAAATATCTTCACGCCATAGCGCGGCGAATTCCTCTACATGCTCAACCGCATACGCCACCGCTTTTTCCCAATACAGCGGTTTTGTTTGGCCGGCAAGCGAGTATGCCACCGCTGGAATATGGTGCAGACTCGCCTGACGCGCTGCGGCCGCTGTTCCCGAATACACGAGATCAGTGCCGAGATTCGCCCCGCGGTTAATGCCGGACACCACAAGATCAACCGTAAAAGGCAACGCTCCCATGGACGCCATCAATACACAATCCGCAGGAGCGCCAGAACAAGCCCACATGTTTTCTGCCCGTTCTTTCAGACGTATTGGTCCTGAGATAAAAGTGATGTAATGAGAAAAACCGGAACGCTCGCCTTCGGGCGCGACAACATAGATATTGTGTCCCCTTGTTTTCCCCATTTCTCGCATAGCTCTGACAAACCAAATGAACCATTCAAAATCTATGCCATCGTCATTAGTCATCAATATATTCATACGGAAACCAAACACGCTCCTTGCGCAGGTACTACTTCATATATTATCGGATGAAAACCGAATATCCTCTCATAATCTTCAAGACGTTTTTTATATTCTGGTATAGATTCTTCTTTGATGACCGCGTACGTGCAACCGCCGAATCCGAGTCCCGTCATTCTGGATCCGGAAACGCCTTCAGTTTCCTGCCCGCGCTTTACAAGCCAGTCTGTTTCCGGGCAAGACGCTTCGTAGAGATCGCGCAAGCCCTCGTGCGAATGGAAAATGATTCTGGAAAAGAGTTGGAAATCTTTTTTTCGCAGAGCGTCTTCGGTTTCGGTTATGCGCCGCATTTCCTGAATGACAAACAGCGCCCTTCTCCTGATCGTTTCAGGCAGGCCGCCCAGCAGTTCCGTAAGATTGACAGCCGCGAACATTTTATCGTTTATCTCCCGCAATTCTTTCTGGGGAAAAAGACTCTCAAACCCTTTGCGTACGTCGTGCCGCCTCTGCCTCAACTCCTGTTCAATGTTAAAACGAGGCACCCGCGAATCTGTTATCAGCATCTTATAGGGCGCGAAATCTACGGGAACTATTCTTGTTTCCCTTTTATGCTCATCAACGATGATGAAGCCGTCCGCTTTGGCGTTGAGGATCACGGCGTAATCGGCGAACGAAACCGGTTTTCCAAAAAAAACCTCCCGCTCCTTGATAAGCCGCATGATGAGATCCCGATCCGTTATATTTACCTTGAAAAAAGCGCGGAGCGCGACAGCGGTCGCCACCTCCACCGCTGTGGAAGACGCAAGTCCTATCTGCTGGGGAACGCCCCCATACACGGTGATATTAAGCCCTTTGGTGAGGCGACCAAGAGACGCGAACACCTGAATCGCCGCCTTGATGTAGTTTGACCACCGGTCTTCCCGTTTGTATTTCAAATTTGTGATGGAGGATCGCTTGCGTTCATCAGAATTCGCCGTAAAGAACCGCAGTGAATTGTCTTTTCGCTGGCTAATCGCTACATATATAAATTTATCAATCGCGGAAGAGAGACATGAAGAAAATTTTGGCTCGCCATGTTCCCCCAAGAGATGTACCCTTCCCGGAGCGCGGGCAATGACAATCTGCCCGGGCAGGTCGGCATCTGACTCATATTCCTTACGATGGATTTGTCCGATGTCCAACATTCCACACCTCTCTAAACATAAATTGGAGCGACCGTTGCCGCCGAGACGTCTGCAAAGTTGCCGTCAATGCTATAGCCACAGTTTATTCGCTTTATGTTATACTATATGAAAAGTAAAAATTATTCAATAGATTTGACGATATTTTTTAACAGGCGCGTGAAGCGGCGCGGAGTTCCACACCATTAGGGGGATCCCGCCGCAATTCTATTGACTTCAACCCTCATTTTTTGCTATGATTCAATGCCGGGCGTCTCTAAAAAAACCCGGTTGCGTTTTAAAGTTTCCGTATTGGAGAGAATGGATGACCGTGAAGGAAATAGCCGAACTTGCGGGCGTGTCTATCGGAACCGTAGACAGGGTTCTGTATCAGAGGGGCAGGGTGTCAACGGCGACCCGGGCGAAGGTACAAGAAATCATTGAAACATACCAATTCACCCCGAATCCCATAGCGCGGCGGTTGAAAAGAAACCGTTCGTACCGTTTTTGCGCCCTTATTCCACGGCGGGATCAAGACGCCGGATACTGGGAGCAGGCGATTGTAGGGCTTAAAACGGGCGCGGGCGAGGTCTGCCCTTTGGGGGTCGAGACGGAGATCATTGAGTACGATAGGTATAATATGGAAGAAATCTTTGCCAAGATGGAAGCGGCGCTGGCGAAAGAACCGGACGGCGTGATACTTGCGCCCAACATACGAATTAAGCGGCTGGTTCCCAAAATCAGAGAAAAACAGATGCCATATATTTTTTTCGATTCAGACTTTCCTGAATTGAAGCCGCTCTGTACAATCAGCCAGGATCCCAGTCGCGGCGGGTATCTTGCGGGCAGACTTATGAGCCTTTTTGGGCGAAGCGCGTTTGCGGCTGAAGATGGAAAACAACGTGAAAAACCAGTGGCGGTTCTTGACGCCCATTGTGAGGATTACCACATCGTTCGGCGCAGAGACGGCTTTTTGCGATACGCCGAAGAACACGCTATTCCGGTTGTGGTGAAAGAATATTCGGAAGAAGGCGAATTGACCGAAAAAGAAATAATGGCGCTTTTGGAGCGACACTGCGGGTTAATCGGATTTTTTGTCACCAACAGTTTGGCTCATCGCGTCGCTCAGGCGCTGAAAGACTTAGGCGCAAGCGAAAAGCGTATTATCATAGGCTACGATCTTACCTCAAATAATAAACAATTGCTGAAAGAAGGCTTTATAGACGCGATTATCTCCCAAAGACCCGAAGAACAAGGACGCCAGGCGGTAATCAACTTGTACCGTTACATCGTGTTGGAACAGAATGTAGAGTCCAAAATCGAAATGCCGCTGGACGTCTATATTAAAGAAAATATCATGGAAACTCGTTAAGAATCCCTCCAAACCGGTACGGATTCTCCGTTCCTTTGCGCCTGCATATCCCTTGTTTCCAATCTTTTTCGCGCCTCGCTTCGCGGCTATCAAGCGGGTCGCTTTCAAAAATTTTTAAAAAATGAGGCGGTTCCAAAACTTCAGTTTTGGAACCGCCTCAAATAAAAAAAGCTTGACAAGAGAGGGGAAACCGTTATTCAATGTATACATTCACGTTAGCGTGGGTACATATTTTTTCTTTGAAGGAATTTTATAGAAAATTTCTATACTTTGAAGCTATCAGTGCCGTAGTCCGGCGTCAGTCCGGACTACGGTTTACCTTACGGAGAATACATTATGGTAAAACAGAATAGTCTGACCGCGCTTGTGCTTATCACATTGACCCTTGCGCTGTCCTCATGCCTTTTCGAGCCTAAAGACGCATCGACCAGCGAACCGGCGTATAGCGCGCGAATCGTATGGGAATCAGATACATGGAGTTATAATGAAGAAGGTCTCATG
>JAITIK010000036.1 GCA_031279555.1 Treponema sp.
ATAGAATAAATAGTATACAGGGCGCACTGCGCATGACGGGACTGTATACGCTTCGCCGCCGTTGGCGGATCGGGGTTCCGTGTGGCTAGGTCATTCCGCTGCGCGCCCCAGCGTAGCTGCGACTCAACTCCAATTGCGCCGAGGCGCGGCGCCGCCTATTATTACAAGAAAGACTACGCCCGCGTCCACGCTGACTGGGAAAAAGTTTTGCAACTCAATTCAAATGATGACAATGCCCGCTAAAACCTTGGAGCGTTGCGGAGAAAGAGATATTAGCGCGACTCTGCGGAAGGCGCGGTTGTATCTGTTTCAAGACGCGCCCCGCCGCTCACATGACTTTTCATCGTACGTCCATGAAGCCGCGAATGGGCGAAAGCGGCTAACGGAAGAAGCGCTGGAGTGCGCCTGGGCCGCCGGTTGCAAAAAACGCGAAAACCGGGCGCCAGACAAGTTGTCCTAACGCGGCTTCGAACCCGGACGCCCACCTTGTCCTCCCCTTAGCGGCTTCGCCCCCTGGTTTCACTCCGCGCCTATCGCGCCGTACAAACAGCATTCTTCACAACGCGCCGCGAGAAAGAGCCGCCACGCATTCCGTTAAAAATCAACGCTCCTAAGTTCCTCATACCACTTGACAAAAAAACGACAACTTACTATTCTATACGCATAGGGGTATGTGTATATACCACCAGGGCGTATGCCTTGAGATATTCTTTTTAAAAGGAGTCTTTTATGAAAAAGATTCTATGTGCGTTGTTTTCCCTGCTTGTAACATGCGGTTTTGCCGCAGCGCAGGAAGAAGATGGATTGGGACTAAGTGCCGGCGTTGAACTGGGTTTTGGCGATGTGGCGGACAAAGCCGTTTTCGGGGTTACACCGCTGCTTGCCTATGAGCGTTCTTTCCTTGACGGCGCTTTGGACGTTGCCGGTGGGATTGAGTACACCTTCACTTTTGAAGACGGCGTACCTCAAGAGTTGTTCGCCGAAGAAGACATCGGCTACAACCTGTTCCTGAATGACACTTCCGTACTTACGTTCAACCTTCACAACGAAAACAATGTTTCTACGGTACCGGATTTCGGAGATGCGGGAGATGGAAGCATATTTGAGCCGAGCGTCATCTACGGACTGGCGCTGGACGCCGGAGAACTCGCCTTTGTTTTGGGGTTCCCCATCGGGTATCATCCTGAAATCACGTTTGGCGCCTACGCGACAGCCGGATTTGTTTTCCCTTTCGGGTTTGGCGTTGAAGCGACCGCAAATCTGGACATTTCCCCTGAGGTCGGGTATGCGGAAACCAATGTTTTGCTTTCCTATGGCGCGGATTTGTTCACCGTTGAGCTCGAAATCGACGCGGACGGCGAGTTCAAGGTGTACACCATCAGTCCGTACCTTGAGTGGTATTTTGGTTCATGGACAGTGTGGGCGGGCGTTGACTTCGGCAATATCGGCGGAGAGGAATCCATAAGCGTAGAGCCGTATATCGGCGTTAAGTACTCGTTCTAGCGGCGGCGGTATGCCCGTGGCTTATTGTGGAGGCGGAACGTGACTGCATATCTGATGAAGCATTGCGCGCCGACCCTCGCGGGGCTGAAAAGCGCAAGCCTTTTCACTTTTCCGTTTGCGGACGAGGAACAGCTTTTTTCGCAGGCGCGCGGCATGAACACGTTGCTGAACGGCAAAGGCGTGTTCGTGGACATTTTGCGGCGGCGCGGAGACAAGGCGCTCGTGTATGTGTACCGTGAAAACCGCGTGTCCGAGGATATGGCGCGGCGCGGGGTGGGCGACTATCTTCGCGCCATCGGGTATGAGGACGGTTCTATTTCCGGTTGTCTGGAACGCCTGCGGAACCGCTTTGAGGAGTGTGAAAAAACGGGCTTCCCCCATGAAATCGGGTTGTTTTTAGGGTATCCGCTGCACGATGTCAAGGGTTTTTGCGCTCACTGCGGGAAAAAGCCTCTGCTGTGCGGCTATTGGAAGGTGTACCGCAATATAGAGGATGCGCGAGAAACGTTTCGCCGGTACAAAGCGTGCGAAGCGGCGTACCGGCGGCGCGCCGCCCAAGGAACGTCCATTGCGCAGCTTGTTGTTGCGATGTGAGCCGGAGTTCGCCGGCGACGCCGCGCTAGACGCTATTAAAAATACGGAAAAACGGCTTGATTCGTTTTTCCCTAGCAGCCTATTGCATTTGTAGGTTTTTGCGCCATTTTGTACCGCAAAAACCACGATTATTGGGTTGCTTTAGCAGTTTGCTTTGGCAGTTTGCTTTGGAGATTTTATGCGCGAAGCGCGACAAACTGCCAGTACAATATTATGGAGGTGTTTATATGAATAAGGTTGCGATTGTCTATTGGAGTGGAACGGGCAACACGCAGGCTATGGCGGAAGAAGCGGCGAGGGCCGCGAAAGCCGCCGGAGCGGACGTGGCGCTTTTTACCGCGGCTGAATTTTCAGCGTCCCGCGTTGACGAATTTGACGCAATCGCTTTCGGTTGCCCGGCTATGGGGGCGGAAGTGTTGGAAGAAAGCGAGTTTGAGCCGCTCTTCACTAAGTGCGAGCCAAATTTGAAAGGCAAGAAAATCGCCTTGTTCGGCTCATATGATTGGGGCGACGGCGAATGGATGCGGAATTGGAGCGAGCGGTGCGAAGCTGCGGGCGCGATGTTTGCGGCCAAAAGCGTCATAGCGAACAACGCGCCGGACGCCGCCGCGCTTGCCTCATGCGGCGCGCTAGGCGCGGCGCTCGCCGCGGCGTAGGCGGCCCGTAGGCGCCGCTTGCTGCGGCATAGTATGCCGGCGGCATAGCGGCGCCTGCCGCAACCGTACGAAAGAGGGAGCGCATGAACATAGTTATTATTGGCGGCAACGACTGTATGGAGTGCCGGTATAAAGCTATTTGCAAGGAATATGCGTGCAAAGCGAAAGTCTTTACGCAGCCTAAAAAAAATCTCGAAAGTTTAATTGGAAATCCTGATTTGATCGTGTTGTTTACCCATCAGGTCGCGCATGAAATGGTTAAAATCGCCAAAAAGAAAGCGGCGCAAAAGGATATTTTGCTGGTGCAATCCCATTGCGGGAGCGGCGCCGCGCTCCAAAACATATTGACCGTAACGGCTGGAGCGAAAGCCCAAAGGAAAATGGCATAAAAAGCATATTCGCGGCGTCTGACCGCGTGACGCCTGCCAAGACGCCGGGGCGCAAAACAGGCGTGGCGCGGCTGTGGAAACGCGCGATGCGAAAGAAGGCGCTGGTTATCCTCAAGGAAGAGGTTGTCGAGGAAGGAATGCGTGTGGAATTGGTGAATGCAGGCGGGCGTTACTTTTGATCTGAAAGCAACCCTGCGGTTTTGGCATACGGATATTCACCGAGGTAGATGGAAGCGATCCGTCTAGTCCTACAGCCGCTTCATGGAGGCGAAAAGTCGTACGTCCGTTTATCTCATGTGGAGAAGGCGTGGAATGGCGTATAAGGATTGGATTCCCGGTACAGAATTTAGTCGATTTATATGGGAAATGGAGATAACATTAATGGACAAAAAAACAAAGCCACAAAAAACGGGGCCGGCGCGGCTGTGGGAATTCGCCATGATGAAAAAGCCGCTTGTCTTCGGTTCGCTCTTGCTGTCGGCGGCGGCGGCATCTAGCGTCAGCTTTGTGCCGTACCTGGCCATTTACCGAGTCGTGCGGGAGCTTTTGAACAGCCTTCCCGACATAGAACGGGCGGACGCGACGCTTCTGATTCGGCGCGGCGGGCAACATACTGCTCTACTTCGCCGCGCTGATGCTATCGCACCTTGCGGCTTTCGGGACCCTGCATCAACTCAAAGTCGATTTCCCGAAGATCGCAAAACCCGCGCCGCCGCCATCCTTGAAGCGATGGGACTGGGCCCGTTTGCGGACACCCATCCCCTGTCTCTTTCGGGCGGGCAAAAACAGCGGGTCGCCATCGCCGGCGCCGCCTCTGCCGGGAAAGAATTTCTCATGTACGAT
>JAITIK010000206.1 GCA_031279555.1 Treponema sp.
GGGGGGGATCGTCCCGGCAGTCGACGCCTGGAACTATGTTATCGTCTATTTTTTTCCGGAAAGTACGTGACCGGAAGAATACACTGGAGACCGCCATTGGAGAAAGGATTACGCTGTTACGTCTAACTGGATAGCCGCGCGCGTCCTTGAACTGTTCGCAGAAATGCCAAGCGTCGTTGTAGCCGCAACGTTTGGCAATATCTCCGGCGCTGAGGGTCCCGTTCCTCAGCATGTTCTCCGCGTTCTTTACCCGCATCTGTATCAGGCAATGCCTCAGCGATATCCCCGTCTCCCGCCGGAACAACGCGCCGAAATACGCCGCGTTAAGCCCCGTCATTCCGGACATCCGCTTTACCGCAATCTTCTCCCTGTAATGCCGGGCGATATACTTGACGACCTTCCCGATACGCGCGTCCTTCAGCGCAACCCGGCGCATCAGGGATGATACGTTCCATGAGGCGGTGGATAATGAGGAGCGGGAGGCGCGGGTTTTTATGAAGCGGAGGGGCCGGCAACCGGTCCAGACATACGCGAGTTCGTGGAAAAAATGGATAATGTCATTATGGATTCTGTTGTAGTTAAGGGTTGCGGGGGGGGGGGGGGATCGCCCCGGCATTCGACGCCTGGAATTA
The DNA here is from genome assembly GCA_031279555.1 of Treponema sp. GTDB lineage: Bacteria > Spirochaetota > Spirochaetia > Treponematales > Breznakiellaceae > JAIRKH01. The sequence continues at coordinate 633 of JAITIK010000206.1, forward strand.
TGTTCCCGTCTATTTTCCGGAAAGCGCGTAACCGGGGGAATGCAGCGGAGACTGCCGTCGGAGAGAGGATTGCGCTGTTATGTCTAACTGGATAACTAGACGATTTGTCCACTTTTATCAACACCCCTTGTAAATATTTTATAAGAAAGTGTATACCTTCCATAATTGATTGTCAATTGTTTTTTTTAACTATTTTTAAAAATTTATGAAGCGCAAACGGAAATCTCGTCCTTTCAATCGGGGCAAAAGCATTTACCTCCCAAACGAGGCGGAATACAGGAAATCCAGGTAGACGGAAGCCTTAAATATTTTCCGTTTGGCGCTTAACTGGCTGTCAGGAACGCCGGTCGCCCTAATTCGCCCCGCTCCATCTTCCGCAGAATGTTCAGATTCTCAAGGCCGCTATCCTTCCTCACCTGAGAAGCGGCCTCCCGAAGCGACACATCCAGAAACCAATGCAACTTATTCTCAACAGAGCAATAGCCGCGCAGCATAACGGCGAACTCTTCTGCAGTCGCAGTCATATTACTGATAAATAATGGTCGGCCACCGTCGCAACCCCTCACACCGGTACCGATGTTCTATCCCCCATTGTCTTTCTCCAACTCACCGCTTCACTCCGCCCGGTCCGGGCATGACCGCTCATCCAGACACTCAGAATATTCTCGAATGCCTTGATAAAGCGCGGGCTGATTATTCTTCGCCGCCAGTAAACGAGGATTTGCCGTGATTTCATTCGCTTCAAAATCATGTTCTCCAATGACAATGGCGAGCAAGGCAATGGCCGGCATATCAATGAGTTTGTTGCGCCGCAGGTTCTCCCATTCTCGCTAAGAGGCATGTATACTGTTCAGGCTTTCTTGCATACCGATGATATCCGTTTCGGTGATATTCATGATTTCCTCCTCTGAATATCTTCATCATCTTTCGGTCAAATTTTTACTTGTCGGTCATTTCCTCTCCCTTCCATATCAAAAAGCGAATGCTGCCGCCCTGCCTTTCAAGGTATGGGCGGTTGTTCCGCTCCCATAGAAGAAAGCCAGAAAAATACAACATTTATCTTGAATTTTTATTGATTTTTAGCTCAATATATAATCTATTATCTTAATAGGTGGTTTTAATATTATATATTGAGGAGAAAAAGATGAGACTTGATGTCCGGTATGCGGAACATCCCGAAGATGTGTCGCATTACGATGCCCAAAAGTTGCGGGAGCGTTTTCTTTTTGAAAAGGTTTTTATTGAAGACGAGGCGAGCCTCTGTTACACCCATGTTGACCGCGTGGTGTTCGGCGGAATGGCGCCGGTCAACATGAAGCTTCGGCTTGAGGGCGGCAAAGAATTCGCGTCCGATACGTTCCTTGAACGCAGGGAGCTTGGAGTCATCTGCATTGCGGGCGAAGGCTTGGCGTTCGTGGATGGCGCCGTGTATCCCATGAAAAAGGGGGACGGTCTATATGTTGGGAAGGGCGCGAAGGAAGTTGTTTTCAAGGCGGTCAGAAACCCCAAATTCTACCTTGCAAGCAGTCCCGCTCACGCAACGCACCCTACGGTGTTCATTCCCATAGAAAAAGCCAATCCCCGCAAGCTGGGATGCGCGTCCGCCGCGAATGTCAGAACCATTTATCAATACGTGCATCCCGCAGTTTGTAAAAGCTGCCAGCTTGCTATGGGCATGACCGTTCTTGAAGAAGGATCGGTGTGGAATACCATGCCGAGCCACACCCATGAACGCCGCATGGAAGTCTACGTCTACTTCGACATGAAGCCTGACGCGGCGGTTTTTCACATGCACGGCGCTCCGCGGGAAACCCGTCATCTGGTGATCGCCAATGAACAAGCCGTGATTTCGCCTTCATGGTCTATCCATTCAGGAGTGGGTACTTCGTCCTACACGTTTATTTGGGCTATGGCCGGTGAAAATCAGGATTTTGACGATATGGACGCTATCAAAACGGTGGATTTAAGGTAGGATGGTATGGCGTTAAAAGATATGTTTTCCTTGACGGGCAAGGTGGCGTGGGTTACCGGCGCGTCGTACGGCATCGGATTCGCCATTGCCGAGGCGTTGGCTGAAGCGGGCGCGAAGATTGTATTCAACGACATTGGTCAAGCCCAACTCGACAAGGGGCTTGCCGCCTATAAAGAAGCGGGAATTCCGGTTCACGGCTATGTCTGCGATGTTACGGATGAACAGGCGGTGCGGGAAACCGTTGGAAAAATTGAGCGGGATGCGGGTGCGGTGGATATTTTGGTGAACAACGCGGGGATCATCAAACGTGTTCCCATGACCGAAATGTCCGCGGCGGATTTCAGGCAGGTCATAGACGTTGATCTCAACGCGCCGTTTATTGTGTCCAAATCGGTTGTCCCGGCTATGATAAAGAAAGGCGGCGGCAAGATCATCAATATTTGTAGCATGATGAGCGAATTGGGGCGTGAGACCGTCAGCGCGTATGCGGCGGCCAAAGGCGGACTCAAGATGCTCACCAAAAATATAGCGAGCGAATACGGGGCGTTCAACATCCAGTGCAATGGCATTGGACCCGGCTATATTGAAACCCCTCAGACCGCGCCCCTGCGCGAGCGGCAACCGGACGGCAACCGTCATCCCTTTGATCAGTTTATCATAGCCAAGACTCCGTCCGCGCGTTGGGGTACGCCCGATGATCTCAAGGGTCCCGCAGTCTTCCTCGCCTCGTCCGCGTCGGATTTTGTCAATGGGCATATCCTCTATGTTGACGGCGGCATACTTGCTTATATCGGCAAACAGCCTTAAAATGGGATACCGGCGCAACGCGCGCCGAAAAAAGGAGAGCGTATATGCACGAAATTCTATCAAGGCTGGAAGAGATAGGCATCATTCCAGTTATAAAAATTGACAACGCCGCGAAAGCGGCGCCGCTGGCAAAAGCGTTGGCAGCAGGCGGCATACCCTGCGCGGAAGTGACGTTCCGCACGGCTCAAGGCGCGGAAGCCATTAAACTCATCAGCGAACAGGCGCCGGAAGTATTGCTTGGAGCCGGTACGATTCTGACTGTTGAACAGGTTGACAAAGCTGTCGCGGAGGGCGCGCAATTTATCGTGAGTCCGGGCTTTAACCCCAAAGTGGTCGCCCGCTGTATCGAAAAGGGCGTTCCGGTTGTTCCGGGATGCGCAAACCCTTCTGATATAGAACAGGCGTTGGAATTCGGTTTGGAAGCGGTGAAATTCTTCCCTGCGGAACAGGCGGGCGGGCTTGACTATATCAAAGCCGTCTCCGCGCCGTATGCGTCCCTTAAATTTATCCCCACAGGCGGTATAAATCAGGACAATGTGGGCAAATACACCTGCTTTGAAAAAATCCTCGCGTGCGGCGGCTCATGGATGGTGAGCGCAGACCTCATCAATGCGGACAATTTCACTAAAATCACCGCGCTGTGCAAGGAGGCGGTGGAGCGTATGCTCGGATTCTCCATGACCCACATCGGCGTCAACACGCGGGATGAGGCGGAAGCGCGGAAGTCTGCGGCGCTGTTTGAAACGATCTTCAAATTCGCCTCCCGCGAGACATCCGGGTCGATTTTCGCAAGCGAGGACATAGAAATTATGAAGGGTCCCGGCATGGGTACCCACGGGCATATCGCCATTGCGGTGAACAGCGTACTTAAAGCATGGCGCCACCTTGAACGGCAGGGCGTGGTTTTCAACAAGGAATCTGTCAAATACGCGCCGTCAGGACGGCTCAATCTTATTTACATACAAGATGAAATCGCCGGTTTTGCGGTACACTTGGTGCAAAAGAAGTGAGGAGGAACACATGGGAAAAATAATCACATTCGGAGAAATCATGCTGAGGCTGGCGCCGAAAGGGTATTACCGTTTTGCGCAAGCCGCTTCCTACGGCGCGACCTACGGCGGCGGGGAAGCCAACGTAGCCGTATCGCTCGCCAACTTCGGCATGGACGCGGCGTTTGTCACCAAACTGCCCGCGCACGAGATAGGGCAGGCTGGCGTCAACAAGCTTCGTGAGGTTGGGGTGGACGTTTCCTTTATCGTACGGGGCGGGAAGCGGGTCGGCATCTACTTCTTGGAAAAAGGCGCGTCGCAAAGACCGTCAAAAGTGATCTATGATCGCGCCGGTTCCGCCATAGCGGAGGCGGTTGCAGGCGACTTCGACTGGAACCGCATTTTTGCGGACGCATCGTGGTTCCACTTCACGGGGATAACGCCCGCGCTTTCGGACAATGCGGCCGCCATCTGTCTTGAAGCGTGCAAAACCGCCGCGGCAAAGGGCGTCACCGTGTCCTGCGATCTCAACTACCGGAAAAACCTCTGGTCAAAAGACAAAGCCCGGGAGGTGATGACTTCCCTCACGCCTTTTGTAGACGTATGCATCGCCAATGAGGAGGACGCTTCGGACGTATTCGGAATCAATGCCTCAGATACGGACGTTTCCACTGGCAAGATAAGCCATGAGGGTTATAAAGATGTCGCCAAGACGCTCGCCGACCGTTTCGGTTTCAAGAAAGTCGCCATAACCTTGCGAGAATCGCTTTCCGCCAATGACAACAACTGGGCGGCGATGCTCTACGACGGCGCGGATTTTTTCTTCTCAAAGAAATACGCGGTGCGTATCGTTGACCGAGTTGGCGGCGGCGACAGTTTCGGAGGGGGTCTTATCTACGGCATGTCGCAAGGATATTCCAGTGAAGAAACCCTTGAGTTTGCGGTGGCGGCAAGTTGCCTGAAACACTCCATTGAAGGCGACTTCAACTGCGTGTCCGTTGACGAAGTGAAGAAACTCGCGCGCGGCGATGGTTCGGGCAGAGTGCAACGGTAAACTGGAAAAACGCTCTGACATTGGGGCGGCGCGACGCCTCCTAACGAAGTATGCGCCCGGTGGAAGAGACTCTTCCCATTTTTTCTATAGGGAACCGCTGGAAACTTCAGTTTTTAGCGGTTCCCTATATTCTATCAATTATATTAAGTATTTTTTCTTTCAGCTTTTCTCCAAATTCATTCTCTTTTTCCACTTCTTCAATCATCCTGATCGTTATATTTCCAAAAACCGACTGACCGGCAATATACAATTCCGGCAAATCTTCATCTTCTTTATTCATCTCGCCATGCGCAAATATTCCTGAAAATATTGGCGTCGTTTTGTTTATTATTTTTATATTCTTAGATACAATTATTTCAGTTAATCCAAATACTGAACTGACGTTTATTATTGTCCTCCCTTTGGGCAGGTTGTCCGCAATTATTCTATTTGTTCCAAAAAAACAAATATATTCTCCACCATTTCCATTTACTGATTTTACATTTGATGTTCTCCATGAAAACATTGTCACATATTTCCCGCCTTCTTTTGACGCCGTTATTGCATTGCTTTCAGTTTTTGTCAATACGCCGTATTCGACATTATTTTCATTTATTATTTTTTCAATGACACTTATTTCTTTTCCTGTTTCTATTTTATTTATATAATCCAGCAACCGTTCATATTCATCCATATTTATTATATTTTGAGAATATTGCTCTGACAATTTTTTGGTCAATTTGTCTTTTTCTTCATCTATATTGAACATAGCGACGCCTACCAACCACTCACAAGCCGTTTGACAATTTCCGCCGAGTGTTTAGCCGCGACAGGGAGGAATTGTTCTGATGTCACCGGCGATTCAACGCCCGCAACGTCGGAAAGGGCGCGGATAAAAAGTGCCGGCGTTTTAAATAGGAAGCACGTCTGGGCGATTGCGGCTCCCTCCATCTCAACAGCCTTTACATCGGGAAACAGTTCGCGCGCCCGCGCTATGCGCGACGGCTCATGCATAAAAACATCGCCGGAGCCGATAAGTCCGCGTATATGGTTGAAGGAATTCGGAAGCGCGCCCTCTGCTTTCAGCGCATCCACCGCAGCCTCCGCCCGGTTTACAAGGGCTTCGGAGACGGGATACACCGCCGGCATTCCCGGCACCTGACCGGGCGCGTAGTTGAAAGCGGTGACATCAACGTCATGGTATATAAGCCCATTGGAAATAACGGCGTCCCCGATGGTCAAGCTGGGGTCTATGCCGCCTGCGGATCCGGTGTTCACCACAAAATCCGGCTTGTACCGGAGCAAAAGAAGCGTACACCCTACAGCGGCGTTCACCTTGCCGATGCCGCAACGAAGCAACGCCACCGGCTTGCCTTCCAACTCGCCGGTGTAAAACTCAAAGGCGCTACTGTCAACGCCTTCCGGCGCTTCTATTTTCAGGTTTGTCATGCTGGAACGAAGCAGTTCAACCTCTTTGTCCATAGCTCCGATAATTCCAATCATACAGCCTCCTTATCGCGTCCATGTCACTGCCGGACGAGGTTTCATAAAGGATTCCTCATGAGAAGCAGTTCCAAAACTGAAGTTTTGGAACTGCTTCTCATGTTAAAGAATAATGATCGCTTACTTCCTTCCGCCATTCGGCGCGGTTGTCTTTCTGTTCCCATTCAAAAATCTTAAAAATTTTAAACGCCGGCTTGTCACGGTTCCCGCTGAAACGGACGACGCCGAAACGCCCGCCTCCGATATAGGCGATGGCATCGCCTTTTTCAACATGCTCCGTTTCTGTCAAACGTTTTATGATGCAGTCAAGGTGAGCCGGAGCGCCGGTCGCCTTGTCGTCAACGGCTGTCGCAATATCACGGATGGGTTTGCCGCAACAGGAACAATCCGGCATAGGGAGCGGTTCAGTTGACAGAACCGGCGGCGTCCATCGGAGCCGTTCGTATAGATGGCCATGAGCGTCCGATCCGCCCTTCCGTTCACCGCGAATGTTCTCGCCTTTTTTTTTGGAACTGCCGTTTTGCCGTTGTTCCGAACGATCACGCTGCCATTCAGCATTACACTCCCGCCTATTGTAACCGCCGCGCCTTTTCATGTTTCCTCCACAAAAGCAGAAGGAATATGGACGACCTTCTGCGATCCTCCAATAAACACCACATCGAAACGAATGGAAAATCCGTCAAATTCTGCATGTTTAGCGAGAAAATCCTTCGCTGTCTCTATAATGCGGAATTGTTTTTTCTTGCCCACGCTATTCCGCAAGTCTTCCATGCCAAAAAACATCCACGATTTCACCTCGACAAAGACAATGGTTTCTCCTTCACGGGCAATCAGATCGATCTCTCCGTAAGGGGAACGGACATTGCGGGCTATGATTTCCAAACCCGCTTTTTCCAAAACGCGAGCCGCATGTTCCTCGCCTTGCCTGCCCGCCTTTGAGCGGTTCATTGCGCCTAATTATGAGGCGCGGTCTTAGCGGGAGCGGCATGCTTCTTGACCAACCGCTCTTTGATTCTGGCGCTTTTGCCGACTTTTGTACGGATATAGTACAGCTTCGCTCTCCGCACTTTGCCAAAGCGACTCACTTCCACCTTGACGACACGCGGCGAATGGAGCGGGAATATCCTCTCCACGCCAACGCCGTAGGAATTTTTCCTCACCATGAATGTCTTGCCCACGCCTGAGTTCTTTATTGCGATAACCAACCCTTCGTACACCTGAATGCGCTCGGTCTTGCCTTCAACAATCTTAAAATGAACCTTAACCGTATCACCAACGTTAAATTCGTCAATCGCTTTCTTCATCTGAGCTTCTTCAATGGCTCTAATCTCGTTCATCTTCTCCCCCTTGCATTTCTGCTATATCGTCTATAATTTTGCGGGTTTCCGCATCAAACCGATGTTCTTCCAAGCCTTTTTTGATTAAATCGGGTCTAAACGCCAGCGTTTTCTCAACCTGTTTGCGCAGCCGCCAACGCCGTATATTTTCATGGTGTCCTGACAACAAAATATCAGGCGCCTTGAGCGTACCATACTTTTCAGGTCTTGTCCACTGGGGATATTCCAACAATCCGCGCCCAAAACTCTCTTCCTCAAGCGAGGAAGGGCTGATAACCTGTTCAATGAGCCGGTACGTCGCGTCTATGACCACAAGCGCCGCGACCTCGCCGGAAGACAGAACATAATCCCCCACGGAAATCTCATCGTCAACATAGGCGTCTATTATCCGCTGATCGATGCCTTCGTAGCGACCGCACAGCAACACCAATTCCCGCTCTGCGGCAAGCTCCTGAGCGACGACTTGAGTGAAGTTCCTGCCCGAAGGCGTCAGGTACACCACCCTTTTCTTTACCGCAACTGCGGCGACCGCCGTTTCCTCATCATCATCCATCCCGCGGACAAAGGGCTGCGATTCAACGCGGTTTTTCACGCCCACGGATTCAAGAGCGCGCCCCAAGGGTTCGGGCAACATCAACATGCCCGCGCCGCCTCCATAGGGAGCGTCATCGCAGACCTTGCGCTTGTCAAAGGCAAAATCACGGATATGTACCGACTGATATGACACAAGTCCCCGTTCTATCGCTTTTGCCATGATGGAATGCCGCATAAACGCATCAATAATATCAGGAAACAGGGAAAGCGCCGTATACTTCACGCTAAGATCCATTCATGCAACAATTCCGCCGTGTTACGCTCAACATCAATGACGCCAAAAAACTCATTTCTAAAAGGCGCAAACCGCCTTTCTCCATTCAGGAGGCGAATCTCAACAAGGCTTCCACCGCCGCCTTCCACCACGTCAAGAATATCGCCCACTTTCTCGCCCGCGCAAAACACTTCCAAAGAACGCAAATCCTCAACATAGAACTCGCCCGCTTTAAGCGGCGCCGCATCACAACGCGCGATGATAAATTCCGCGCCGGACAACAACCTCGCTTTTTCGGGCGTATCAACGCCCGCGAATTTCACGGCAAGACTGTTGGAGAGCGCGACAGTCTCCTCAATCTCATAAGACTTCTCTTTATTTTCCCTGCGGAGAACAACGCTTTTAAGCCGCTCCAAATGCCCGTATTCCCCGGACAAAGATCGCACTTTTACAAAACCCTTGATCCCAAACGGAGCGCCGACCAGTCCCGCCGCAAATCGTTCGGTCAGTCGAGTATCTCCAACACCGCGCGCTTGCCGGTCTTTGCGGAGGCGGCTTGCAACACTGTCCGCATGGACTTTGCGATTCTGCCGTGCTTGCCGATGACTTTGCCAATGTCTTCAGACGCTACTTTTAACTCCAGAATGGTGGATTTCTCGCCTTCTATCACGGTAACCTCCACCTGCGAAGGATCATTCACCAAAGATTTTGCAATATATTCGATCAAATCTTTTTCCACGCTTATACCTTTGCAACCCGCGCCTTTTTGTTCAGCAATGTACGCGCCGTATCGCTTATAGTCGCGCCTTTTCGCAGCCATTCGTTTGTTTTATCCACATTAAGAACCAACTGCCGCTCCTCAGCTTCCACCGGGTGGTAGTAGCCGAGTTCTTCGATTGCCTTTCCGTCACGAGGCATACGGCTGTCCATAACCACAATACGATAACACGGACGTTTTTTTGCGCCCATTTTTTTAAGCCTTATTCTGGCACTCATAAATCCTCCTGAGAATACATAGATTATTATTGTACGTATCTGAATAATTTTAGTCAAGTGGGCGCGGCGCCTCGCTAAATTTATCAACCACGCCATCGCCGATCTGCGCCGCAACCTCGCCTGCCCCTGCAAGCGCTGAGTTTGATCAACGATCACAGGATCGCCTGTCTTTACCACATTTGCCTCATTCTCAATCCCGGCGGCCACTCCAACAATTCCATTACTCGTTCATGCGGATACGTTGCAACAGGAGATGCGCCATGATAAATATGTACGTCGGAGCCGCATATAGCCGCGGCTTTCATCTTAACCAGTACATCGTGATGTCATTCGATCTTTGGCGGAGCAACATCAAGCATACGCAGTAACTTTCGTCTTTCAGTCAGCAACTGTTTCATACTTTTCTCCTAAACGCCCTTTTTCAGCCGCCTATCCTTTTTAAGCGGGATGCAAACAATTTCGTCTGACGCCGTTCTACAATACACCTTGACGTACACCCAATGATGCGTTACTCTGATTGAAGTTGCTAGTGAAACAAGCAAATCAAGAAATCAGAGGAAACACGCTATGAAAAACTTTGAAGAGCGGCTGGCGCGTCTTGAGGCGTTAAGCGAGAAAATACGGAAACCGGAGATTTCCCTTGACGATGCGCTTAAAGCGTTTGAGGAAGGAATCAAGTTGGCCGGAACATTGGAAAAAGACCTTGAGAAAATTGAAGGACGGATAGAACTTCTTATGAACGAACCGGACGTCAAACCGGATGACACGCCGGAGCTTACGCTCTTTGACGAATTATGAGCATACACATTCTGCCTCCTGAAGAGGCTCGAAAAATAGCGGCTGGCGAGGTGGTTGACCGTCCGGCAAGCCTTGTTCGGGAATTGCTTGACAACGCCATTGATGCGGGCGGCGGGTTTATTGAGGTGAACATTGAAGGGGGAGGCTCACGAAAGGTTGAGGTCATTGATGATGGCTGCGGCATGACGCGGGAAGATTTGGAATTGTGCTGGCATACCTACGCGACCAGCAAGATACGTTCCCTGGAAGACCTCAACCATGCCGAAACGCTCGGATTCCGGGGCGAAGCGCTTGCGGCGGCGGCCGCTGTTTCCGCGCTGGACATACTCACCAGCGCGGATGGACGGGATGCGTGGCGTCTTGAAGTGGGGCCGGGCGATTCCCGCCCGCCGAGACTGGAGCGGGCGCGGCGGGTGAAGGGAAGCGGCATCCGGTGTCTGGGGCTTTTTGACGCTATACCGGCGCGCAAGCGGTTTCTTAAACGGGAGGGGAGCGAAGCCGCCCTGTGCTATCAAAGCTTTGTCGAAAAGGCGCTGGCTTTTCCCGCAATCAGCTTCCGCTTCATCCAAAACAACAAGGTAAAAACCATGCTGAACCGCGCCGCATCTTTGAAGGATCGTTTCGCGGAACTGTCGCTTGAAAAAAACGAAGCGGGCTTTCTGCATGAAATCAGCGCCGCCGGCAACGGTTTCTCGGTGAACATCGTGATTGGAGACGGCACGCTTGCCTGCAACACCCGCAAACTTCAGTACGTGTTCGCAAATGGCAGGCGCATACAGGATTTTTCTTTTTTGCAGGCGCTTGAATACGGTATGCAAGGCTCTTTCCCAAACGGAACGCATCCGGTAGGCGCGATTTTTATAGACATTGCCCCGCATTTGGCGGATTTCAACATCCATCCTGCAAAGCGCGATGCGCGTTTTGCGGATGCCGGGGCCATTCACCATGCGATAACCGAAGCGCTTCGGGATTTTAACCGCTATCAGCGGCGGCATACCGCGTATGCGGCGTCAGACAACGGCGAGCCTCGTCCCGCGTCCGCGCGGGAGCGAGAATTCTCGTGGACATACGAAATGCCCCGCAAACAAAACGACGCCTCTTTCGCGTCTGAGCGGGACGGCTCCTACGCGACCGCCAGCGCTTCGGCGATGGCGCTGGAAGCGTTGCTCGAAAAGAGGCCGCAGTTTGCGGAATTGCCCGGCAGAAGCGGCGTCCACAAAGCGCAGGAAGGGAGAATTGCGGATGAGCCGGCGGACTATCCGGCGGATGATCCGCCGATTGGCGTATATAATCCCGACAGCGCGGATGCCGCCGGATTCCACGACGCAAACCGTGAAAACCAGACAATAACATATATCGGCAGGGCGTTTGATCTTTTCATCATTGTTGAAAAAGGCGAAAAACTGTTCCTTGTCGATCAACATGCGGCCCATGAACGCATCCTTTATAACGAATTCATCGACAAGCCCATTCCCAAGCAAGAGCTTCTGGTGAGCATCCCTTTTGCGACTGAGAGCGACGCTGACGACCGTTTTCTTGAAAGCCGCAAGCAAGACCTCGCGCGTCTTGGCATTGTTGTTGAAAAGGATGAAGGCGGCGGGAAATGGCTTGTCGAAGCGCTGCCGGTACACTGGCGTCTTGGCGACAACGCCACGGTCAAGGCTATTTTGGAATTGAGGCTTGCCGGTGAAAACATAGCTGAACGCTGGGTTGCGACCCTCGCCTGCCACGCGGCAATCAAAGACGGCGGCTACCTCGACAGCGCCGCCGCGCTCGCCCTCGCGGAGGCCGCGCTCGCCCTGCCCGATCCGCGCTGTCCGCACGGGCGTCCCGTGTGGGCGAAGTTAAGCCGGCAGGAACTGTTTCACATGGTGAAAAGGGCGTGAACCAGGAGGGAAACACGGCTCCCGCCGCCATTCGCTCCGGCTGTCTTGCCGACGGCGCCTTCCGCTATGACCTGCGGGCATGCTGTTAGACGCGCTGGAAAATCCGGCGCCAGGCGCGCCTGCGTTATGGAATCCCGCGACTTGGGCTAGGTTAAGGCAACCCGATGCGCAAGATTCGCCGCAAATGCCCCGATGTTTGCGGGCTTCATGGAATCGCGCGCGGCGGATTTCACCGAATCCATCGCGGCAAGGCGTATATAATCCGAGTCCAGCATATAGTTGTCGGCATTCCAATACCGCAATCCCAGCAACTTTAAGCGGACGACCATATTCAATGGCGGCTTTACCGGAATTCGGAATTCCTGACAACATTCACGCCGGACATGCGGGAGGTCGAGGCGGCGGTATAATCCTTGTACAGATTGACCTCCTGAATTCCTATATAATCCAGCTTTAGCCACTTGTCCGCATCATAAACCGGCGGGCGGGCGGTGGTTATGTCGATTGAGGTTGCACCGGCATCCTTGAACGCCTTGCGCACATAATGCACGGATTCGAGGTTCACGAAGTCGGATGCGGCGCCGCCGATGGTTATCGCGACGGATTTGCCGGCGATATTCGAGGCAAGCGCGCCAGATGCGGAATTGTCATAACTTTCAAGCCCATAAGGAAACCCTTCAAGCCCGCCGCCGCAACGCCTCACGGCGGATGCGGCTGGCAACCCCGCGTCCGCGCGCTTCGGAACGGATACAGCGGCCGCTTTCTTGAGGAAACCGCGCCCCATTGAGCGCGGACGCTTTGTATAGTAGCTGTACTTGTACCGGGACTAGGACCAGCAGGGGGGCGGGGGCAAAGCGCCGCTCCAGGCGGAACCCGCATGTGCGGCTTCCGCCGCACTCGTTTTCTGTCATAACGATTCTTTTTGCGTTGACAATTCCACTTTCCTGTATACGTATGAAAATTATATATCATAGAGAAGGCTTCCTGTCAAAAGGTTATGCTGAACAAGGATTAGGCTCAATTCGCCCCCCAGACCAGCGCATAGACGCTTGATCCTATATTCAAAACGCGAACGGGCGTTCAGAACCGTCCCGCCTTATAACAGTATTCTGTTCGCGCCGTTCGTGTCTTCATAGCGTTCGTGTGGTTCGTGGATTGAAACTTCACGCCCGATCCGCTATACTTGTCGCATGTCTGCCGATCCCAAAAATCCGCTCATTGTTCAAAGCGACAAAACCCTTCTATTGGATATACACGCCGAGCAAGCGGAGGCGGCGCGTTCCGCCATTATGCCCTTCGCGGAATTGGAGAAGTCGCCCGAACATATACACACCTACCGCATCACGCCGCTTTCCCTATGGAACGCCGCAAGCGCGGGGCTTTCGGCGGAGCATATCGTGAACGCGCTCGAAACGTGGACGCGCTATCCCATACCGCAGGGCGTTGCGCGGGGGTTTTCGGATACAATGGAACGATACGGGAAAATCCGTCTCATCGCCGCTGGCGGCGCAGCTAGCGATAGCGAATTGTTGCTTGTCTCCGACGACGCGGCGATTAAGGCGGAAATAGCCGCGTCAAAAAACCTGGGCAAATATCTCACCCAAACGGAAGAGGGCTTCTCGTTGCGGCTTGTTGACCGGGGCAGTGTGAAACGGGAGCTTATCAAGCTGGGTTGGCCGCTAAAAGATGAAGCGCCGTTGCGCGACGGGGAGCCGCTTGCCGTACGGCTGCGCAGCGCCACGCTTTCCGGCGCGGTTTTTACGGTGCGGGATTATCAGAAAGAAGCCGTCCGCGCGGTGCTGGGAGATGGCGCTCCCGGTTCGGGATACGGCGTTGTGGCGTTGCCCTGCGGCGCCGGGAAAACTATCGCCGGCATACAACTCATGGCGGAGCTTAACACGAATACGCTCATACTCACCGCCAATACCGCGGCGGTGCATCAATGGATAGCCGAACTCCTGGACAAGACGGAACTCACAAATGACCAGATTGCGGAGTACACCAGCGATTCCAAGCGAACCGCGCCGGTTACGGTGGCCACCTACCAGATACTCACGTGGAGGGCGGACAAAAACGCGGATTTTCCGCATTTCATCTTGTTTCGCGCCCGCGCGTGGGGGCTTATCATCTACGATGAGGCGCATCTGCTTCCAGCGCCGGTTTTTCGGGTTACGGCGGAATTGCAGGCGGTCAGGCGACTTGGGTTGACCGCTACGCTGGTGCGGGAGGATCATGAGGAGGATGCGGTTTTCAGCCTCGTTGGTCCGAAACGGTATGACATGCCGTGGAAAGATCTTGAGGCAAAGGGGTGGATAGCCGAGGCGCTTTGCATGGAAATCCGCGTAAAACTGCCGAAAGAGCTTAAAATTCCCTACGCTGTCGCATCAACACGGGAAAAGTACCGCATCGCAAGCGAGAATCCGCTTAAAGAGACGATTGTACGCCAGCTTGTCGAACTCCACGCGGAAGAGCGCATTCTTGTCATTGGCCAGTATGTCCAGCAGCTTGAAGGCATCGCCCGCCTCCTGAAAGCGCCCGGCGTTACCGGAAAAACGCCCGCCGCGGAACGGGAAAGGGTATATGCCGCCTTTAGGAGCGGAGAGGTCAAGATCATTGTGGTGTCAAAAGTGGCGAATTTCGCCATAGACTTGCCCGATGCGTCAATGCTGATACAAGTCTCAGGCTCTTTCGGGTCCCGTCAGGAAGAGGCGCAACGGTTGGGAAGGATTCTCCGTCCCAAAAAGCGGAATTCGCTGTTCTATACGCTGGTCTCACGGTATACCGTAGAAGAAGAATTTGCAGCCAACCGCCAGAAGTTTTTAGCCGAACAGGGCTATAAATACAGCATCCAGCAATGGGAATGAAAAAGCAGTGAGAAAGGAAAAAATGAACTTCCCCGCCCTGAAGAGCGCGGCGTCGGCCCCGTTGCGAATAAAAACAGGAAGCGATGAAAAAAAATGAATCCGCCGTTTGGAGATATACGGGAGTGGGAAACCGCCCTTTTAACATTGCCCGAAGAATTGTTCTTTTCTCTGGTCAGGAGCGTATTTGGAAGCATCAAGACGCCTTTTTCCAAGCAGCGTCTTGTTGATGATCTGAAAGCCTTCCTGTCCAATGAGGAAAACCGGAAGGCGCTCGAAGCCTATATTGATGAGAAAGACGCGTTTCTCATAGCGAGCGTCGCGGTTTTGAGAAACCCGACTGAACAGGAGCTTGCGGATTTTATCGGCGGGGAATTGAATGGTAACATCCATGCTTTTCTTATCAACATGGAAGAACGGCTCATTGTATACCGGTTTAAGAAAGGCAGAATAGCGTACATCGCGCTTAATCCGTTGTTGGAGGGCGTGTTAAGCAAATTCACTCAAAATACGCGGCGGCTTTTCCCTCGCGTTAGCCGCGTCAATCGTATGGAAGAAGAGCCGGAAGCCTATCTTTCCCTCATTGACGACCGGTTTATCGCCACGGGCTTTTCTTTTGCGTTGGAGAAAGAGGGAGCGTCCAAGAATAGATACGGGTTGCGGAAAAATGGGTTTGGCGCAAATAAAACGGGTTTTCCCCACGCCGTGCAGTACTGTACCGGCGCGTTGCGGGTTCTGGACCTTCTCCATGCGGACGACGCCAAACCGGAAGAGAGATTGGATGTCAACGAGTGGAATCTGGAACGTTTCGGGAAACTTTCCCCTCGCGAAAGGCTCGAATACTATGTGACAGGCGTGTATCTATACCAGCATAAAACCGGTTCGCTCCAGCGGCGCTTCAATGAATTCAACGCCTTTCATCAAGGACAAATCAAAACCATTGCGGCTTTCGTGCATCAATTTCTGGATTTTTTCGACGGCGACTGCCGGGACGGGCGTTGCGGCGCCGTCTGGTATCCGCGGATTACCTTGCAGCGGATCGCCATCCTTTTGCAGCGCAGGGGGCTTGGCGCGGATCAGGATAGGTCTGTGTCTCTGCCCAATCTTGAGGCTTTGCTTTCCTGTCTTGAAGCGACGGGTATACTTATCTCGGATAAGTCGTCGTTGCGGCGGATCAATCCGGCTGTTTTTAGGGAAGAGCGGCGCTTGCGGGAAAAAAATGGCGGCGCCAATGGTGAAAATTCGAGCCGTGAGCGGCAAGCCGTACTGACCATGGATACGGAATTTTCCTGCATCTTGTACCCGGGTATAGATTTTAACGACGCGCTTAATCTCGCCTTTTTCTCAGAAGTCTGTGAAATGGGCGCGGTGGTCAGATTCGAGTTGACTCGTGAATCCGTTGTACGGGGCTTTGATCGTGGAATACGCGCGGACGCCATGATCCGGCTGTTAAACAGGCTTTCGGACGATCAAGTGAGCCCCAATTTGCGGTACTGTCTCAACGATTGGGAGAGCCGGCGCCGTTCGGTGTCCTTGCATCACGGTTTGGTACTGTGTTTAGATGAAGATCGGCGATACCTTGCGGAAATTGAGCCGTTTTCCCGTCTTATCGCTCAGGTTTTAGCGCCAGGCGTCTACCTGTTGTACAACACTGAAAGATCAGAAGTAGTCGGAGCCTTGCGGCATGTTGGCATTGATATTGTCGCTCAAAACACGAGGCGCGCGACCGGCGTAAATGGCGTTTTCGGCGTTTACGCTTCGGATGATTATGAGATGCGGTTCCCCGCCCTTGCGTCAAGCGATCTCTCCCCCTTGCTGATTGGGGAAACGGAAGCGGAAGAAGATGCGCTCCCCCTACAGCCGGAGCAGGCGGCGCTGTACCTGGAGCGTTTTCGCCGCGCGCTGGACAATTCCGCGGTTCCAAAATCAAAGCGGGATGAACTCAATGTCCATATTGAGAACCGGCTTATACTGAACGAAGAGCAGTTGTCGGAAGACTGCGTTTCTTATAAAAAAATGGAAGCGCATTTGCTTGATCAGGCGGGAAAGATCAGCATTATACGCGATGCCATCGCCGCAAAGTCTGCGGTCGATGTGCGCTGGATAACTATGGACAAAAAAAGGGAAAAGACCGGGCAGGGAGGGCTTGAGCATCACGCAGAACGTCACGCCGCCGGCATACCCCAAAAGTTGGAAAAATCAGAAGGCAAACGCATGCTGTTTCTGGAAACGCAAGAAGGGGAGATACACATTCCGTTGCGAAAAATCCTCTGCATTAGAAAAATGAAGAAATCTATTTTTGAGTAGGAAGAAAAATTATGCCATTACTATCATTTTCGAGCCAGCAGGCGCTGGTTAAGGATCAAGCGAAATTGGCCGTACTCATCGACGCGGACAACGCCCAATCGGTGAGCGTTGAAGGACTTCTGGATGAGGTCGCCAAATATGGAGTCGCAAGCATCAAGCGGATATATGGAGACTGGACCAGCGGCTATCTCCGTTCATGGAAGGACAAATTGTTGGAATACGCCATTCAGCCCATCCAGCAGTTTTCCTATACAAGCGGAAAAAACGCAACCGACAGCGCGATGATCATAGATGCGATGGATCTGTTGTACAGCGAAAGACTCGACGGCTTCTGCATCGTGTCAAGTGATTCCGATTTTACCCGTCTTGCGGCGCGGCTTCGGGAGAGCGGCAAGACGGTCTACGGCTTTGGAGAAAAAAAGACGCCCCGCTCATTTGTCGCGGTATGCGACAAATTCATCTATACCGAAATTCTTCGCGCCCAGCAGGACGATGAAGACGTGAAATCCGAGCCTATAACGAAAACCCGCAAAGAGTTCAATGTCGACAAAAAATTGCTGAAGCTGCTCGACGACGCCGTAGACGACATTGCGGACGAATCGGGCTGGGCGTACCTTGGGAGCGTGGGGCAGAAGATCAACAACCGTTCCAGCGAGTTCGATCCGCGGAACTACGGCTTTAAGAAGCTCGGCGATCTTTTCCGGGCCGTACCGCAATTTGAAATTGAGGAGCGCCAGCATGAGAATGGCGGCGGCAGGCAGATCTACATACGGAAACGGGTATGAGCGTGTATGCGGCGTGAGTTCAATGGAAACAAGGCGCCTTCTAAGAAACCGCCCTCTGATCCGCTCGTATCAGCCCTCTTGATCTGCGGAAGGGCGTCCGTCTCAAACTGGCGCCCTCATGCGAACCTCTTGTTTCAAATTTTTCTATGTGTTATAATACTCCCATGAAGGCTATACGGAAAAAAGTTATAATGGTTGATGACAATATTATCAACCTGACTTTGGGCAAGAGCATCCTATCCCAACATTATGATATTTTTACGGCGCCTTCTGCGGAAAAGCTCTTTAAGTTGCTTGAACTGGTGAAGGCTGACATTCTGCTTTTGGATATAGAAATGCCTGATATGAACGGGTATGAGGTGATAAAACGGCTCAAAGCCTTCAAAGAGACATCGAACATACCGGTTATTTTTCTGACCATACGGAACGACAACAACAGCGAGCTTGAAGGGCTTAACCTCGGAGCGGTTGATTATATCACAAAACCGTTTTCGCCGGCGCTTCTGTTGAAACGGATTGAGATGCATTTATTGCTGGAAAGTCAAAAAAACACGCTGAAAATCTACAACAAAGAGTTGGAGCGGCTTGTACTGAAAAAAACGGAAACTATTCTCGGTATGCAAAATTCTATGTTCAATACGGTCATTGATTTGATAGAGTTTCGCAATGTCTCAAATAAAGGGCATCTTAGACGAACCTATCACTACCTCAAGATACTCGTTGAGGCTATGTTGGAAAGCGGGCTGTACCATGAGGAAACAACGAAATGGGATGACATAGAGTCTATGCTCCAATCTTCCCAACTCCATGACATAGGAAAAATCTCCATCAGCGATGCCATCTTGCTTAAAGCGGGAAAGCTGACCGGCGCGGAATTTGAGGAAATGAAAAAACACACGGTTTACGGGGTGGAAATTATTGAGAAACTTGAAGAGGATGCGCCGGACTATGAGTTTTTAAAATATGCGAAACTATTCGCGGGAACTCACCATGAAAGATGGGATGGAACAGGCTACCCTTACAGTTTAGCGGGTGAATCAATACCGATTCAGGGGCGTCTTATGGCTATCGCCGATGTGTACGACGCGCTTGTTTCCCAGAGACCCTATAACCTGCAACGGCAGTCTCACGACGAAGTCGTACAATGCATCAAAGACGGAAAAGGAACCCAGTTCGATCCGGAGTTGATCGATCTGTTTCTAAATGTTTCTGATGACTTTAAAACAATTTTAGAGGAAGGGCATTGAACTGAGCGCCTATGGCAATCCCATAGGCGTTTTTTTTAGGAGGATATAGATGTTGACAGGACGGCATTTCATAGAGCCGGATGACTTTACGCTGGAAGAACTGGACGGACTGTTCTCTCTGGCTGAGAAAATCGAGCGAGAGCCTGAGTATCTGCGGGATTCCTGTAGAGGCAAACTGCTGGGCGTCCTTTTCTTTGAACCAAGCACCAGAACGCGCTTGAGTTTTGAGGCGGCGATGCTCAGACTTGGCGGGACGTGCCTTGGCTTTGCGGATTCTGCTTCCAGTTCGGCGGCGAAGGGCGAAAGCCTTGCGGACACCGTCCGCACCGTGGCGTGCTATGCGGACGCCATCGTGATGAGAAATCCCAAGGAAGGCGCGGCGCTGCTGGCGTCCCGCTATTCCGGAGCGCCGGTTGTCAATGCCGGAGATGGCGGGCATCATCACCCCACCCAAACGCTTACGGACCTGCTTTCCATTCGCCGTATACGGGGCGCGGCGGGCAATCTTACCATCGGTTTCTGCGGAGACCTCACGTTTGGGCGTACGGTTCACTCCCTCGCAAAAGCCCTGTCCCGCTATCCTCATGTTGAGATGGTTTTTATTTCGCCGCCGGAACTCAAGATGCCGCCGTACATTACCGGAAGACTTGCCGGCGCCGGCGTTTCATACACGGAGACCGGCAATCTTGAAGCGGTGATCGGAACGCTTGACGTGTTGTACATGACCCGCGTTCAGCGGGAGCGGTTCTTCAATGAGGAAGACTACATTAGGCTCAAGGATAGTTACATTCTTAACCGGGAGAAAATGGGCATGGCGAAAAAAGACATGACGGTACTGCATCCGTTGCCCCGCGTCAATGAGATCGCGCCGGAAGTGGATGCGGATCCGCGGGCGGCGTATTTCAGGCAGGCGAAATACGGCATGTATGTACGGATGGCGCTGCTGGCGTCCATTTTGGGGGTTGTATGTTAAACATAGCGAAAATCAAAAACGGCATTGTTATCGATCATATCAAGGCTGGGCAGGGTATAAAGATTTTCAACTGGCTGGGTCTTGACAAGACCGATGACATGGCGGCGTTTGTGATAAACGCCGAATCGCCGACCATGGGCCGCAAAGACATCATCAAAATTGACAACACGATTGCTATCAATTTTGAAGTTCTGGGACTTATCGATCCGAACATCACGGTGAACATCATCGAAAATGAGGAAATCCGCGAAAAAATCCGGCTGCGCCTTCCTGAACGGGTCGAGAACATCCTTCTCTGTAAAAACCCGCGTTGCATAACTTCGACGGAGGCGTATATTCCGCACATTTTTCACCTTGAAAACGCCGGATCGCACGCCTACCGTTGCGAATACTGCGATGAAATCCGCGCTTTCGGCGCTTAAATAGCGTCATGCGCCGGAGTGTCGCCGGAAGCGCTTGTGGGTTTATATCCTGTACGGATATGGTTCATCACCATCTATTTGCCCTATGTATGTGTATGGCGTGTTAGAAGCCGCGCAAAATAAAATGCAGGCATTTTATTTGCGCGGCTCCTTAATTATAGCAAACACTACGGTTCCGGTTTGGATTTTAAATCAATCATGTTGTACGGTAATCTGGAAATCATGCCTGCGTACGCAAATTCCGCCAATGGCAAAGAAACCTCGAAAGGTAGTGGCAAGTGTTACACGATACGGCATACCGTGTTGTCTGAATATGACAAATGAAGCTATGAAAAAAAAGAGAAAAGCGATTTCTGGTTAGCGGATACCGGCATTTTTCTTCGCTCTCATCTGGCTTCTCATAACGAGGCGCCTTTCTACTATGAGCGGCATACCAAAAGAGTTTGAAGAAGCGGCGGAAATTGACGGATGCGGCAAATTCTACTTTTCTCAAGATTATCCTTACCCGGTCTCAAACCGTTCGTACCCTGCCTCTGGCGGCGCGGCAGTTCCAGGGACAGTATTCCAACAACATTCCGGTCATTATGGCGGCTCTCTCTCTTCACTGCCGGTACTATTGCTCTACGGTTTCGGTCAGGATGAATTGGTCAAAGGCAGGATGGCTGGCGCGTTTAAGGGTTGACAAAAAGAGGGGCGGACTTCTGATTTCGGGCGTAACAGGGTTCGCGGTTAAATTCTTTAAATATGGAACGTCCCGTACATTTTATAATGCTTTCTACGACTTCTAGACGCCTATCTAAAATTTCTATAAAGGGTTGAGGTTGTCATTCCTTGATTATTTATGGGTCAAGTTTAGATTGCGCGGCGGGGTTTTTGCGGTTTAAATTTGCCAAAAAACCGCTATTTTAAAAATTTCTTTCGTTTTTAAAATTCTATCCATTGACACAAAAAAACATAAAAAGTTATACTACGCACAGGAGGAATACAATGAACCTTAAAAAATTTTTCTGTATGGGTTTAATTGGGTGTCTCATTGCGGGCGGTTTGTTCGCAAAGGGCGACGGCGACACGGCTGGGCAGGCGCAAAGCGGCGGGCTGACCATTAAACCGGGCGTTTTAACCATTGGCATGGAAATTGGCTATCCGCCTATGGAATATTTTGATACAGATGGGAAAACCCCCATCGGTTTTGATGTAAGCATGGCAAAAGCAATCGCCGCCAAGTTGGGTCTGCAAGTTGAATTTGTGGACACCGCGTGGGACGGCATTTTCGCCGGCGTCGACACGGGGAAATACGATTGCATCATGTCCGCGGTAACCGTTACGCCAGAACGTCAGGCGGCGTATAACTTCACAAAACCCTACATCGGAAACGCGCAAGCGTTAGTTCTTCGCAAGGATTCCACCGTAACAGCGGCGCGGCCAGAAGAACTCGGCGGACTCCGTGTCGCCTACCAAGCGGAAACCACCACCGACATCTATATGACCAAACTCGCTCAGGGCGGACTCGCATTCGAACCGTATGAATACGACAAAGTCCTCAACTGTTTTGACGATTTGAGGCTCGAACGGGTGGACGCCATTGTATGCGATAGTCTCGTCGCGTTTGATTACATCGCGCCCGCCAATTCTCCCTTCAAGATCGTATGGCAGGGCGAGGCTGACGAAGTGTTCGCCATCTGTCTCAAGAAAGGCAACGACCAGTTGACCAATGCAATCGATCGGGTGCTGGACGCTTTGTTTGCCGATGGAACCATCCTTAAAATTTCACAAGATGTTTTCCAGATGGACATGGTAAGCTCCGCCCGGAAGTAACAATTGGCCCAGTAAACACAGGGAGCGTCCGTTGGAAGCCGCTCCCTTCAAAAAATTCCGTGATAAGGTGGTAGTATGACATCTTTACAGAAAATGATCAGTTGGATTCCGGCGCTTCTAGACGGCGCGCAGATAACCATTTCGCTGACTATTCTGTCTGTTTCCGCTGGGCTGATTGTAAGCCTGTTTTTGGCGCTGGGGAAGATGTCAAAAAACATCATTGTCAACAAATTTTGCAGCGCATATATTTTCTTTTTTCGGGGAACCCCGCTCCTTATGCAACTCTACTTTATTTACTATGGGCTTCCCGAAATCTCCCGTATGTTAACCATAAACAACCGGTTTGTCGCCGCGTTCATCGCGTTTGGTTTAAACACGGCGGCCTACTGCGCGGAGATCATCAGAGCCGCGATTCAGAGCATAGACAAGGGGCAGTTTGAGGCCTCGCGGGCGCTCGGCATGTCCTACGCCCAAACCATGAGGCTGGTCGTCATACCCCAGTCAATACGCCGGCTTATTCCGCCTGTTGGCAACGAATTCATCATGGTGCTGAAAGACGCTTCCCTTGTATCGATCATAGCCCTTGCGGATATAACTAAGGTGACTCGTTCCATCTCATCGTCCACCGCTTCCGCTCTTGTGTACATACCAGCGATGATCCTTTACCTTATTATAACCGCGGTCTTTACCTTTATTTTCCACAAGATGGAAAAACGACATTCCATATACGAGTGAGGCGCCCCATGTCAATGATTAAAACTGTTGCCGTCAATAAAACATTCCATGGCGCTAGAGGGGAGCTTCATGTGCTGAAAGACATTTCCCTTGAAGTGCAGCCCCAAGAAGTGGTCTGTATCATAGGGCCGTCGGGCGCCGGGAAATCAACCTATCTTCGATCTCTTAACAGGCTGGAAGAAATCGACTCCGGGCAAATCTACATTGACGACAAGTTGCTTTTTGACTGTGAGGACGGAATTAACAAGGTCAAAATGCCGCTCCATGAGCGCAATATGGCGCTTTTGGAAGTAGGCATGGTCTTTCAGCGGTTCAACCTTTTCCCGCACAAAACCGCGCTTGAGAATGTCATGCTTTCTCCAGTGCATGTGCGGAAGATCGCAAAAGAAGAAGCGAAAGAAAAGGCGTTGACTTTGCTTGAACGAGTGGGTCTTGCCGATAAAATTGACGTCTATCCCTCCCAGCTTTCGGGCGGTCAGCAGCAACGGGTCGCTATTGCGCGGGCTTTGGCGATGGAGCCCAAGATTATGCTCTTTGACGAGCCGACTTCCGCCCTTGATCCTGAACTGGTAGGAGAGGTGCTTGCTGTGATGAAAAGCCTCGCGCAGTTGGGCATGACCATGCTTGTAGTAACGCATGAGATGAGCTTTGCGCGGGAAGTGGCCGATAAGGTTGTATTCATGTTTGAAGGCTCAGTCCTTGAAATTAACACGCCCGCAACGATGTTCAGCAACCCAGACAATGAACGGACCCGCCAGTTTCTCCAAAGCGTACTATAAATAAAACTCTCTCCAACTAAGAGCGGCGCCACACTGCGCCGTCAGTCATCCGCCATGAGCCTTTCTCGTCCCGCGCGGATTTACCCTCTACTATAAATGGTTTACAAGCAGTCCCTACAAATATGACATCATATCTGCAAGTTCCACGTATTGGAGATACGGGGGCAACTCTCCAGATGTTGCGTTCGCTTTATCAAACTCAACAAGTTTACTGTAGAGTTGTTTTGTGTAGTCAGCTAAAAGGTTTATATTGGAGGGAAAGGTGTTGACAGCCATATCCATCAAAATCTTGTCAGGACCGGAAAACCTCAATGTGTGATTTCTCAACCCAGGCAAGAGTTGACGTCGTGTTACAAGGATAAAATGAGAAAACGCAAGTAGTTGCTGGTACAAATCATTATAATTAAATTGTTGGTAGTCAAAAAGAGAAGCGTTTTGTACGAAGGAATCAATAGTATCCCACACCCATTTTTTTACAGGCAATTGTAGCAAGAGGGGCCTCATAAACCGGTTCGCTATATTCGTCTGATAATGATTATTGAGCAATTCAATCAATGCTATGATAGAAGCATCACTGATTTTCATGATCTTATCATACTATATGTTACCGTAGATTGACAAGCGGGAAAAATAAAAATAAAATATATTATGCGAAAAGATATTGTCGCTTTTACCATCTCTTCCCTTGCCGCGCTGTCCATACTTTCCTGTATGGAACCGGAAAGAGTGACGCTGTGGACAGACATCCCCGAATTCGTCTTGTACAGCGAAGTGTTTAACGCTTCTCAAACAAAATACAAGGTTGAGACTCATTATTTCGAATTGACCGCAAAGAAATTGACTTCTACGGTTGAACAACCTGATATTGTGGTTGGACGCTGGCTGAAAAGCGCGTCAACCAGGCGTTTGTTTAAGCCGCTGGACTGGATATTAAAAGATAATTCCCTTGATGGCAGCCTCTTTTACCCTAAGTTGCTTGAACTCGGCGTTGTTGACGATGAGCAGTACCTTCTGCCGGTGTCATTCAACATTCCTGCCTTTGTGTTTGCCCGGGACAACAGCGCTCTTATGACCAATCATTTTACCATCAGTCTTGAAGAAGCGAAAGAGCTAGGCAAGGCGTACAATGTTATAAACAGAGGCGCATATACTAAAATTGGCTTTTCTCCTAACTGGGATGACGATTTTCTTTTTATAAGCGCGGCGCTTCTTAATACGGATTTTCGAGAAGGGGACCCCTTGTCGTGGAATGCGGATGCGCTGGAGCGGGCGTTGGAATACGACAAGGCGTGGATAAACGAAGCGAATTCCTCCATACAAGCGGTTGATGATTTCACC
Organism: Treponema sp.; assembly: GCA_031279555.1. Classification (GTDB taxonomy): domain Bacteria; phylum Spirochaetota; class Spirochaetia; order Treponematales; family Breznakiellaceae; genus JAIRKH01. Next base: position 26,024 of record JAITIK010000206.1, read on the forward strand.
TTCAAGTATTTTTTCGAGCCTCCTGTGAAACTTATCGGACAGGGACGCATACTCTTTTCCTATATGAACAGCTCTGAAATTTTTACGCTCGATTACGATCAACAATCAAACCTTGACTTCCGTTGGCTTGCTGAAGAAGAACATATTCCATTAAGCGAAGACACTGTGTATTACGGTCTCTACCAGCAAGGAAGGCTCGGCAAGGGAGCGGAAACTTTTACCAAGTGGTTTTTTCAAACAGAAACGCAACGTTTGCTACTGGAAAACAATAAAAACTTACAACTTAACAGTATCCTTTTCGGTATAGCGAGTGGTTTTTCAGCCATACGAAATGTTACAGAAGAAGTGTTCCCGCGCTTTTATCCAAGCCTTTTAGGACACATGCCGCCCGACGCCTTCCTGTCTCCGCCGAATATCCTCCCGCAGAATTGGCTTGCGGTAAAAAAACGGGTTATACTCCCCTACATGCACGAGTACATCCGTACGGCTCAAGAGGGCGCTGAGGAAGCGGGTTCCGCATCGGTTCAGGCGTTGCGCCCCCTTGCGGACAGGATTACGGATTGGTATAGAATAAACAAATAGAATAGATCAATTCCCGTCCGCCTTCCGCACGTACAGCGGAATGGAGGCGAGTTCTTTGTCGTCAACGAAAAGCGCAAAATTTATCATGCAGTTATTCTTGAAATTCAAGTTTGAGATGGTAAACAAAAGGTGGGAGACTGCGGTAGCGTTGCCGACCCCATTTACAGACAATGCGCCTTGTATGGGATCCATGCACATATCGCCGTTAATGTCCCTTGTTTCAATCATAAACTTATGATGGGAAAATTCCCATAAATCAAAACGGATGCGAATTACAACGGAAAGCTGCGGATGTACGCACGGAAACGAGCGGGCTATAATGGTGTCAAATGTGCCTACAATCGTCAGCTTGCCGTTGTTTTCTTGAGCAAAGTCGCAGAAAGAAAATAACTCTATCTTCACCTAAGAGGCCGCCTTCTCCTGTGCGGACGCTTCAGACGGCAAGGGGATGTAGAGATGGAACGCGGTTCCCTTGTCTTTCTCGCTCTGTATTTTAAGCGTCCCTCCCAGTTCTTTCACCTTGTCGCGTACAATGTTCAAGCCGATGCCGCGCCCTCCATGAACCGTTTCGGTCTCCGCAGTGCTGAAACCCGGAGAAAAGATAAAGTGCAACAATTTGTTTTTATCCTGTCCCTCGGCTTCGCTCTTAATAAAACCGCTCTCAAGCGCTTTCTGTCGAATCTTGTCGTAATTCATCCCGCCCCCGTCGTCTCTCAACCGTATATGGATCATGTCTTTTTCTGTTTTGATGGAAAGACATATGACGCCCGTCTCATCCTTGCCCTTCGCCGCCCGCTCCTCCGGCGCTTCAACCCCATGCACCACCGAGTTTCTCACAAGCTGCATAAGCATCTCTTTCATCATACGACGCGGGCCGCGCGACATG
>JAITIK010000002.1 GCA_031279555.1 Treponema sp.
GGGATTCATAAGCACATAGGGGAAGTAAATTTCATGAATGCCGCCCAGGAAGTGAATGATAGCCGCACCGGGAGCGCTGCTTTTGGCGCTGCCCTTTCCCACCAAGCAGTACGCCAGCAACAGTCCGAGACCGGGACCCGGATTCGACTCGATCATGTAATAGATTGAGCGTCCGATTTCCTGCGACTGCTGGGTGCCAAGCGGTGTGAAAACGCCGTGGTTTATCGCATTGTTCAAGAATAGCACCTTCGCCGGTTCAACAATAATCGAAGCGAAGGGGAGTAATTTGTGGTCGACAAGCCAGCCGACGCCTGCGCCGAACGCGTTGGTGATGCCTTCCGCAACGGGACCGATACCCAGATAGCAGATGATGGAGAGAATGCAGCCCAAGATACCCGCCGAGAAGTTGTTGACCAGCATCTCAAACCCGGCAGGAACTTTTCCTTCAATAGCCTCGTCAAATTTTTTAATGACCCAGCCGCCGAGCGGTCCCGCTATCATAGCGCCTAGGAACATCGGGATACTCGCTCCCATGATAACGCCCATCGTGGCGATTGAGCCGACCACGCCGCCCCGCACACCGCCGCCTACCAGCTTGCCTCCGGTATAGCCGATAAGGAGCGGCAACAGATACTTCAACATCGGATCGACCATGCCCGCCAGTTTTTCATTGGGTATCCAGCCTGTGGCAATAAACAATGCCGTGATAAGCCCCCATGCAATGAAGGCGCCTAAATTCGGCATAACCATAGCGGAAAGCGACCGCCCTACTTTTTGTACCGCCTGTTTCATACTCTTCTCCTTTAATAGTTGAGGTTGCTCCAAGACACGCCCTATAGGGCGTCAGCTTTTGGAACAGCTTCTATAGATTGAGGTTGTTCCAAAATGCGGTTGGTTTTGAGACCGGCTTTGGGGAAAACAGTCTAAAGCCATTTCTCCCCGCATCCAAAATTGCCGGCGCAAACCCAAGTTTTGAAACAACCATTTTAGTATTTATTTTACAAGGCATGTACTAAAAAACGCAAGGAAAACACATGCAGAATTGGCATACTTATTGTTGCGCCAAAAGTCAAGAATAGGCGGGAGTCTCAGCGGAGCTAGGAAGGGTTGTCCTTAAATAAAGTACAGAGAGGAGAGCGCAATAACATGCCATGAATAGTAAAAGATGGAGAAAGGATCCGGCTTGTCAGCGAAAAGAAAATGCGATAATTCGAGGAAAAACCGCGACCAGGACGCACAGAGCGGACGCATTTTCCTGTCATTGACAAAAACCGCACATTATCGTATAGTACCGTAATGGAGCGGCAAAAGTACACGGATTTGAACATCAAGGCGATCAACAAATGGGTGAAAGACGGCTGGCAATGGGGAAAACCCATCGGACGCGAAGAATTCGTGAAAGCAAAAAATGGCGAATGCAATGTATTGCTGTCGCCGAATAAATTTGTTCCTAAAGAATGGTTCCCTCCGCTGAAAGGAAAACGCCTGCTGGGACTTGCCTCTGGCGGCGGTCAGCAAATGCCTGTTTTTGCGGCGTTGGGCGCGGATTGCACTGCGCTTGACTATTCGGATGAGCAACTTGCGGCAGAACGGTACGTCGCGGAGCGGGAATTGTATTCAATAACTGCTATTAAAGCGGACATGACGGAGCAGTTTCCGTTTCCCGATGAAATATTTGACCTTATATTTCATCCGGTGTCGAATTGTTATGTGGAAGATGTCCGCCATGTCTGGCATGAGTGTTTCCGCGTATTAAAAAAGGGCGGCGTTTTATTGGCGGGGATGGACAACGGGCTGTGTTATTTGTTTGACGACATCGAAAAAACGCCGCTTGTCGTTGTGAATAAATTGCCGTATAATCCCTTAAAAGACCCTGCGTTATATGAAAAAATAAATTGGGAATACGATACCATTCAATTCAGCCATTCTTTGGAAGAACAAATAGGCGGACAATTAAAAGCTGGTTTTATTTTAACCGATCTGTATGAAGATTACGGTAACGAGGGCGCGTTGCGGGAATACGCGCCTGAATATATCGTCACACGGTCAATTAAGCCGCTCACTATAGGAGTTGTATGAACAGTAACATGATTATTGAAACCGGCGGTAGTACCGACGGTACCACCGGCTGCGGTTTCAGCGCCGTTAATGTTGGCGCCGCCAGTTTTGGCGCAGAATTGGGCCTGTCCGATGCGGTGCTTGAGGCGTTGAAAAACAAAGGCTTTACCGCGCCCACGCCCATTCAGGCGATAAGTTTGCCGCGCTTGCTCGCGGACGAGGGGCATTTGGTGGTGAAAGCCCGCACCGGCACCGGAAAAACAGCGGCGTTTGGCATACCGCTTGTGGAAAAACTCACAACCGGAGCGCACGCCCCGCGCGCCCTTATTCTAACGCCGACCCGAGAGCTGTGTCAACAGATTTGCAAAGAGATCGCTTCGCTTACCACGCGGCAGTTTCCGCGCATCACCGCGGTGTACGGCGGGGCGTCTATCCGCAATCAGATATTCGACCTTAAACGAGGGACAGAAATAGTCGCCGGCACCCCGGGCCGGGTCATGGATTTGATGGACCGCAAAGCGCTTGATCTCTCAGCCGTTGACTATTTTATCTTGGATGAAGCCGATGAAATGCTCGACATGGGCTTTTTTGAGGATATTGAAACCATTCTCAAGGCGGTGAAACCGGAACGCAGAGTGGGGCTTTTTTCCGCGACCATGCCGGAGCCTATCCTAAAAATCGTACGGGATTACATCGGCGAAGTGGAAATTCTCGAAGACGCGGCTCCTGAAGACGAGAAGCCGGCGGTGGATCAGTTCTATCTTGTAGTCAAGAAGGAAGATCGTTTGGAAGCCCTGCGCCGCATTATAGACGCGGCGGACGATTTTTACGCGCTTGTTTTTTGCGCGACCAAGATAGGAGCGGATGAACTGGCGCACCGTCTGGTGGAAAACGGGTATCCTGCGGAAGCCATACACGGCGACCTTTCCCAAGAGGCGCGTGAGCGGACGTTGCGTAGATTCCGCTCAAAACTAACCAAAATCCTTGTAGCGACCGATGTCGCGGCGCGGGGGCTTGACATAGAGCGTCTTACCCATGTCATCAACTTCGATCTGCCCAACGACAAGGAAATCTACATCCACCGCATCGGCAGAACGGGCAGGGCGGGACGCCGGGGCAAAGCCATCAGCCTTGCCCTTCCTTCCGAACGCCAGCGTATAAAATTCCTTTCGCGCAACATGGAACGGCTTCTTGGCACCCCCATTGTTTTCACCAAGGTTCCCCTTGTGAAAGCCGTGATGAAAGCCATGAAACGCAGGATTGTGAGTTCCGTCATAGAGGCGTGGGACGCGGAAGCCGATGATCCTCTACAGAGCGAGAATGCGTCCGCAGCAATCGCGGAACAAGGCGTTGAGAACGCGGCTATGGCAGCGGGAGTAGATTCCCCCGTTCCGATTGAAAGCGCCGCTCCAGCAGACCTTACAGGCGTTGCGGCTGGCTCTGCGCCTGCTGTTTCTCTGCTCCTATCCGATCCGGTTGCGGCGATCAGCAAGGAATTGATAGAGAAATTAGGCGCTGAAAAAGCGGTGCAGGCGCTGGTCACCCTGTCCTACGGCGAGCAGTTGGATCCTTCCCGGTATGGGGCCATTATGGAATTCCAAGAGCAGACGGAGCGGGTTGCGGCTGTCCACGGATTTTCACGCGGCGGCGCGTATGAAAAATACGAGAAAAAACGTTCAAGGCATTCAGCGATTCGGCATGACCGAAGGGCGTCCCGCTTTATTGACGGAACCTCCCGCTACGCGAATTTCGCGGCGGATTTCTCCACGGCAAGCGGCGCGTTGCGGGTCTATGTGGGGCTTGGCCGGCAGCATGGAGCCTCCGCCCGCGATGTGGCGCAGTTCCTTTCACGCGCTGGCAATGTCGCCGGACGCATGGTTGATGGCATTGAAATGAAGGATTTTTGCGCTTTTGCCACTATGCCCGAAGACGCCGCTTTGCGGGCTATTGAGCATTCCCGCAAAGCGCAAGACGAGCCTATTATAAAGAAGGCGCTTGAGAGAGGCTGATCTACCGGTATGGAGCGTAGCGACCTGAAAACCGCGCGTCAGGCGGAAATGCTTTTCAACCGTCTCATCAAAAGGCATAAACATCTAAAAAAATGGGCGTCGCGCAGCGGTGTCAATGCGTTCAGGCTCTATGACAGGGATATTCCCGAAATCCCCTTGCAGATCGACTTGTACAATGACGCCGTATGCGGCGCTCTCTTTGAACGTCCGTATGAAAAAGACGACGGCGAAGAGGCGTTCTGGCTTAACGTAATGACGGACGCAACGGCGCGCGCGCTCTCAATCCCCGTTGGACGCATCTTTCTGAAAATCCGCAAAAGACAGCGGGGGGCCAGCCAATACACCAGGCTTGTCCATCAAAACTTTTTTGTTGATGTGATGGAGTATGGGCTTGTTTTCAGAGCGAATCTTTCGGATTATCTTGACACCGGACTTTTTTTGGATAAAAGGAAGCTCCGGCTTTTGATTCGGCAGGCTGCGGCAAAGCGTTCCGGCGCGCAAGTTTTGAACCTTTTTTGCTATACGGCGGCTTTTTCCTTGTACGCGGCGACAGCGGAAGGGCGGACAGAGGTGGACTCGGTTGACATATCCAACACCTATCTTGACTGGGCGAAGGTGAATTTTGCGCTCAACGGCTTGCAGGCTGAAATGTTGCCCCAGGAAGCGTTCTTTTCTCCATCAAACGCCCATCCGCCCTTTCGTCTCATCCGCGCCGACGCGCTTCGTTTTCTCAATGAAGCGGTGAAAAGGGGGCGTACATGGGACATCATCATCCTCGATCCGCCGGTATTCTCCAATTCAAAAAAAATGTTTTCCGACTTTGACGTGAACCGCGATTATCAAAGCCTCATCGCAACATGCCTGTCCTTGCTGAATCCGGGCGGCGCGCTCTATTTTTCGACTAACGCGCGGCGTTTCACGCTTGCAGGCGAGCTGCTGGAAAACCGTTTCACATTCCGCGACATCACCGAACAGGCGCGGGACGATGATTTTCGAGGCAAAAAAGTCCCGGGGTGTTGGGTTTTTGAGGAGGCGTCATGCTGAAAAAAGTCCTTCTGTTTGTAAATCCGCATAAGGATGTGGCGTCCGTAACCGCGTTGGAAATTGCCGAAAGACTCTCGGAGCGCGGCATTGCATACCATTTTTTCTCTTTCAAAGACAAGGACAAAGCGCCTATTGACGCCACGTACGGTTTGGCGTTCAGCCTCGGCGGAGACGGCACCGTGCTGTACGCGGCGCGCACTGTCTCCGGACTGGGAATCCCGGTCTTTCCCATAAACATGGGAACACTTGGCTTTATCGCTTCAATACCACATGACGGGTGGACGCCGATCTTCGACCGTTTTGCGGCGGGCGATGCGGACATTTCAAAACGGCTCATGCTTGAGGTGCGGGTGGAAAGGCGCGGCGCGATTATAGAACGGGGATCCTGCCTGAATGACGCGGTTGTCTCTTCGTCCGGCGTCGCCAAAATCGTCCGGATCTGCGTAAAGACTTCCGGCGGAAACGGAGAAATCTCGCTTGGCAGTTACCGCTCGGACGGACTCATCATCGCCACGCCGACCGGCTCCACCGCATATTCCGCCGCGGCAAACGGTCCTATCATTGATCCTGAAATGGAAGCCGTCATCATAAACCCCATCTGCCCCTTCACCTTGTCGAACCGCCCTCTGGTACTACCCTCTCCCGAAGCCGTTGTCATCGAAATAGAAGAAGGACAAAGAAGCGGCGTCCTACTGTCTCTGGATGGGCAGGTGACCGTGCCGCTCGCTCCAGGAGACAAGATTTTTGTCCAAAAAGCCCCCTACTACGCAGTTCTTGTGGCTGCGGGGCGGCAAAACTTCTACAGGGCGCTTCGCGCGAAACTGGCGTGGGGCGAGTGATCTCGCGGACAAGCCTCTATTGAGGAATGACTGATAATAGAGCGACCTTTCGAAAACTTCGGTTTGCGAATGAATCATTAGGAAAACCTCCTTCCTACGGATGCCTCGCGCGGATCATCCGGAACTAAAGATGGTGATATGCCATATTTGGTATCTGCATATCAGCTATTGCGTAAAGGCTGCGGAAGAGTGTAAAAACATATTTTTGATATTTCGTCATTGGCCTTTGAAGCCAATAAAAGAGAAACGATTAATTCTGAATTGTCAGAAATAGTAAAAAATATCCTGATAGAAGGCTATTTGGCTCTGATTATGGCGCGTGCGATATGCAATCACAGAATTGGTAAATGGACTTGACGTACCAGAAGAATATAAAGTACAAATAAAATAGCGCAATGCGCTGGCTATTTACATAAAATTTTAAAAATTTGATGAACCTCCCCACCCTGAATGGCCGCCTGTTCGTCTAGATCAGTCGTTTCGCTCTTTCCTGCGAATCACTGCGTTCCCGTGGAACGATGTTCGGCATTTGTCAAACCCAAATGCGGCGGCAGCGCGAGTGCATGGCGAAAAGATGGAAATTCGGTTTTTATAACCTGCCGGAAAGCGGGAGGCAAGGGCGCGTTCAGGACGGGAAGCCGCGTTTCAGACGGGAACTCCAGCGAATATGCATGGAGCAACAGCCCGGTCTTTAAGAAACTGCCGCCGTATTTTTTATCTCCGGCTAAAGGGTGGCCATGTAGAGCCGCCTGTGAACGTATTTGATGGGTTCTTCCGGTATGTATTTCCGCAAAAACAAGCGAATAAACGGAATTTGAAGCGGCCGGTTCAATATAGGTCTCCGCATACTGGGAATCGCGGGAACCTGAGATTGCGCATTTCATGACGAAAGTCTTGCGTTCTTTGCTGTTGCGGACAAGATCGTCCCGCCACACTTCCGCTCTTTCGATGGGGCCGTCGACAAGCGCAAGATAGCGTTTCACGATTTTACGCTCCCGAATAAGCGCGGTGAAACGTCGCGCGCCGGCGAGACTTTTTGAAAACATGACAAGCCCGCTTGTAGGCTGATCGAGCCGGTGCAGGGGTCCCGGTTTGAACGAGAGTGAATGGGAAATCGTATCCGCAAGATACAACTCGACCATTTCCGCAAGATTTTTTTGCTTTTTGGGAAAGGCGCCGCCATGAACAAACATACCGGCGCTTTTGTTTACAACAAGCAACTCGTCATTCTCAAAAACAACGCGGGATCGCACATACGGCGGTACGGATGGCGCCTCGCTTGAAGCCGCGCCCATCCGGTTCCACGCTACGGAAAATTCATCCGGTACGGCGATGACGTCTCCTGCCATGATGCGCAGACACGCGCCCTCCGCGCCGATTTTTTTCCCATTTATACGAATGTTCCCTTTGCGCAAAAGACTATAAATATGCGACAACGGCGTATCCGGGGAAAATTTACGTAAAATACGGTCGAGCCGCCTATTTTCATCATCTTGCGCGGCTTTTATTTCAAACATACCAAAAATCGCGCTCCTTCGTGTGCGCTCACTGCGCCGCGCCTATAATGACAACTCCGCAATATAGGCGTCGTATTCATCCTGCGCGCTCTGCGCCATTGTTTTCGCTTCCTGTATCATGGCGTTTTGCTCATCAATGTTTGCATCCAAATCGGACAATTTTTTGAGATATTCCTGTCCCTGAGGCGTCTGACTGCCGGCAGCCGTAAGGTTCTGCCGTATGCGGCTCTGCTCATTGGCAAGGCGGGCAAGCTCTTTTTCACAGTCCGCGAGGAAGGTTTTCGCGGCGTCGGCTTTCCTCTTCAACTCAACGGCTTTCCGCAAAGCCGTACGCGCGGCTTCAGGAAGCGCATTATTCGATGCGTAACTCACAAAGGATTCAAGCCTCATCTGGGCAAGGGTGACGCGCTCCGCTATCGGCGTTTCTTCCTTAACGGCAAATGAGATCGCGCCGCCAGCCGGCAATTTCCGCACAAACCGATACACGCTGTCCGTGCGTTCATCGAATTGCAGCCCGTCCGCAATATCCGCCCCTCTTGTGATCGGATGTTCGATGACAAGCCGTTTCTCTTCGCTGGAGGCGTTATTTATAGTATATGTTTTTTCGTACACTTGCTTGCGGTTGATAATCATAACGCCTTGACTTGCTTGAACAGACGCCACATTGCGGGAAAATGCGGATGTTACGCTGCCCGTCACCGAAAGGTCGTCTCCATACGAGATGAGCCGCTTTTCATTTTCAGGAAAGAAATTGATGAGCGCGTCTCCAGCGTAGATTCCCCCGTCGTACACCGTAATGGGACCCGCCGGCAGCTTCATGCCGGTTATGTTGGCGAGTTCCGCGCTGATGGCAGGGTTGATGATCCCGCGACTCATGGCTTTCTCGCCGGAGAAAACAAGAGTCTTTTCAGCCTGTATACGCGCCTCCACCAAGGGAAGCATGGCGCTCTGCTGTCGGGCGATCGTAACCGGTTTTCTTATGGTAAATTCAAATAAATCGCCTGCGGACTGGGCTGCCACAGTCTGTACGGCGGCGGCGCCAACAGCCGCGCGTGGCGCGGCGGATAGCGCGTACGCCGAATCAGCGGCTTCCGCCATTTGACTTTCCTCAGCCATTTTCATATTCATCTGAGGCGCGGGGGAGGCGGCGGGAGCTTCCACCCAGCCGGAATTATAAGTGGAGGCTTCCGCAACGCCCGCAATGGCAAGAGGCAGTACGGGACGCGAAAGATGGTAAGGCGCGTACAGCCGCTGGATGAAGGAGACCGGACGTCCGGTGACAAGGGAAAGTTCCACCCGCTCCCAATCCATGTCGCTGTCATTGTCAACTATCGCCCAGCCCTGGAGCAGAGGCTCGTCATGGGAAAGGTCGAGCCGGTAAGAAACCTTCCAAACCGGAGCGGGAATCACATAACTCAAAGACACCTCGCGCTCGCCGCCGCGCGCGTTTTCCCCGCTTAACGTTATGGAAAGTATCCGCGTATCGGTTGCGCGGGAAGCCATGATGAGATCAAGGGCGCGGTTGACGTCGGCGTTTATTTTTTCATCTTTGAAGGAAAATCCGGACATATCTTTAAGCGCCACGGTTTTGACGCCGCTTTGAGTAAAAAGCGAAAGGTACGGCTCATCGCCGCCTATGCCGCCGGTCGTTGAGAACCGGCGCTCAACCCCCATGATTCTCCCCGATATGAGGATCGGCGCATAGACATCGACTTCCACGCCCCGCAGAGAGCCGAGTATGCCGGCAATATCTGGATTTTCGGTTAAATCGACGGAAAGGCTCCGCAATGTACGCGCCAAAGTCGATTCCGAAGGGTAATTCACCTGTATAGACGCGGACGCCGGATCGGTAACGGCGAGCGATTTCAAAGCGTCGTCAATAACGCCGGCGTTAAAAGGCAATGCGATTGAAGCCGCGCCGGAGACCGCGCCGCTACGCTCAAAAAAGCCCACGCCGGAAGAAAAAAGCGCGATTCGCGTAATGGCGAGTTCCGTCTCTCCTTTGGTTGAGGCGAGAGGCGGCTTTCCATCCTCACGTACAGCTTGCGCCATAAGCCCTTCCGCGCATATAGCAAAAAACGCCGCATACCAAAAACGCCGCATAAAACCTCCTTCATTCATAAATTTTTAGTATAGCCTATACGCCCAGAAAGCGCAATCCTGCCAGGCGCGCTGTCCGCCTTATGACCGCTTTTTTATTCGCGGCTGGGTCTAATACCCCCGATGGAATAAAGGATGCGATAGTTGTATTCAGAAGAATTTAAAATAGGGAGAAATTCCACCTTGTTTTTGGTCTAATATAACCAAGAGGATGTTATGGTTCTACTTGAGGGGTATAAACTTGGTTTATTAGGCGAAGCCTATACGGTTTAACACCCCGCGGCTTGACGCATCTGAAAGTGAGAATATAATAGAAGGATGAGCGAGATCAAGCATAAAGAACATAATGTAAGCCCGTTGAAGTGTCATATTGCGCCCGGCGAAAAGCAGGAGAGCGGTAATGACAGAAGAGGCCGGCAAGGAACTGGCGGCCTGTTGCGCTTGTAGGTTTTTAAGATTTTTTCGTTGAAAAAAGTTTTAGAAACCACGATTGTCCGGCCTGCTTTTGGAGTTTGCAAGGAGCGCGCGCGTTTTCTGGCGCGGCCGGCTCCGGCGTACAGCCCCGATCAGATGGCAGAGGCAATAAAGAATGTAACGGGGCGGAAATCTGAGGAAGGCCAAAAACACATGAGGGGAAGCGGCTTGAGATGTTTCCGTATCAGAATAAAGCTTGAAGATTAAAGACATATCTGGGCTTGCCCTGCGCTTGTTCATTCGCCTTTACCTATAAAATAGGCGCCGGAGAGCGTTTTTTTAGGAGGATGTTTGTATAAAAAAGCTGTCTATTGCCGCCCCGCTCGCCGCCCTGTCCCTTGCCGCCGAAGAGGTGGCTGGCGCCGGCGCGTCAACAACACAAATTATTCGATGCAGGCGTCTTATATGTTCCCAGTATGAAAAAGATATGCGTAAGAATTACCCACGTGAGTAAAATTCTCACAGTAATCTTTGACATTACGGAGATAAATCACCGTAAGAATGAGGAGTTTCGTATTGGCATAGAATTTGCTGTATAACTAAAGTTATTGAAGTAAATTTTATAGGAGGTTATGTGAAAGGAAACACCAAATCTGTTCATGGCCTTATTTTCCTTGTAGCGGCGGCATTGCTGTGGATGGGCTGTCCTAATCCGTCTATTGAAACTCTTGACAACAATTTGCCCAATGAAAATGAAGAAGAAGATTCCATCGAAACTCCTGACAGCAATTTGCCCGATGAAAATGAAGAAGAAGATTCCATCGAAACTCCTGACAACAATTTGCCCGATGAAAGTGAAGAAGAAAATTCTGTTCAGGAAATTGCCGGAACTGTCGTAAATTATTCGGCGCGGAATATAACATTTTCCATGATAACCGTTCCCGGCGGCATTGTCTTTCCAACCGGAGTTGACGACAGCGGCAGGGAAACCGTGGAAAACGCATTTATGATAGGCGAAACCGAAGTAACTTATTCCCTGTGGAATACGGTCAGAACCTGGGCGCAAAACAGAGGTTACCGGATTTCCTCCGGGCGGGCGGGAAGCCTGCAAACGGCGGGAGGGCCGGGGCCTTTCGCCGCCACAAGCGACCGGGAGCCGGTAACTTCCATAGCCTGGTATGACGCCGCGGTATGGTGCAACGCCCTGACCGAATGGGTAAACGCCCAAACAGGAACTTCCTTAAACCCGGTATACTATTACCGGCAGGGAGGGAGCCTCTGCAAAAACAGTGTCAATCTCGAAACATTTGTCAGGGAAGACGAGGCTCACCAATTCGGTTCCGTATTCGCCGATTCGGCGGCCGATGGTTTCAGGCTGCCTGCCGCTAAGGAATGGGAGGTTGCGGCGCGGTGGCAGGAAAGCGAAGCCATCAACGCGGTGAATGGTTTGAGCGATCCGTATTTTTGTAAGGGCGACTCGGCCAGCGGCGCGGCGGCGGCTT